>JALOTV010000035.1 GCA_025457685.1 Opitutaceae bacterium | reverse complement strand
CCCTCGCCGAGGCCTCCGCCACCATCGCCCTCACCGCCAACCAGCCCGCCACCCTCCGCCTCGAATACTTCAGCTCCGCCGCTGCCGGCGGCGGCCGCGTCGCCCTCTCCTGGTCCTCCCCCACCCTCGCCAAACAAATCATTCAGCGCGACCGCCTCTCCCCACCCGTCATCGCCACCGTCCCGCCCCCGCCCCTCGGTCTCTCCGTCCGCGCACCCAACACCGCCGTCTCCCTCTCCTGGCAACCCGCACCCACAGCCACCAGCTACACCGTTAAACGCGCCACCACCGCAGCTGGCCCTTTCACCACCCTCGCCTCCGGCCTCACGGCCACCACCCACACCGACTCCACCACCGTCGCCGGCACCGCCTACTTCTACACCATCTCCGCGGTCAACGCCCAGGGAACGTCAGCCGATTCCCTCGTCCGCGAGATCACCCCGCGCGGCTCCACCCTGCCTTCCCCCTGGCTTCAACAAGACATCGGCACCCCCGGCGCCACCGGCGTGGGCGGCTCCGCCGGCTCCGATGGCGTCATCTCCCTCGCCGGCGCCGGTGCCGATATCTGGGGCACCGCCGACGCCTTCCGCTTCGCCTATGTCCCCGTGACCGGCGACGCCGTCCTCAACGTCCGCGTCCTATCCCAGGAACGCACCAGCGAATGGGCCAAGTCCGGCCTCATGTTCCGCGAATCCCTCAACGCCAACTCCCGCCACGTCCACGCCCTCCTCACCCCGCAAAACGGCGCCGCCTTCCACTACCGCGACACCACTTCCGGCGTCACCGCCGGCACCAATACCCCCGGCCCCTTCGCCCCGCACTGGCTCCGCCTCGTCCGCTCCGGCAACACCTTCACCGGCTACTCCTCCCTCGACGGCGTCACCTGGACGCAGATCGCCGCCTCCGTCACCGTCAACCTCCCCGCCACCGTCTTCGCCGGCCTCTCCGTCGGCTCCACCGTGCAGGGCACCCTCGCCGTCACCCGCTTCGACTCCGTATCCATTCCGGGACTACCGACTCCACTCCCGCCCGCCCCGACCGGCCTCGATCTCACCCCCGGCAACGCCAGCGTCGGCCTCGTCTGGAGTCCCGCCCCCTACGCCACCTCCTACCGCGTCTTCCGCGCCACCTCGGCCTCCGGCCCCTTCGAGCAGATCGGCGTCTCCACCTCCACCACCTACTCCGACCAAAACGCCATAAACGGCACCACCTACCACTACCAGATCCGCGGCGTGAACTCCGCCGGCCAGGGCGCACCGTCCGCCACCGCATCTGCCACCCCCAGCGCCAACTACCTCCCCTTCGGCTGGATCAACCGCGACATCGGCTCCGTCGGCTTCCCCGGCTCCGCCACGTGGAACGCCGGCACCTACACCATCCAGGCCTCCGGTGCCACCATCTGGGGCACCGCCGACGGCTTCAACTACAGCTACACCCCAGTCAACGGCGACGGCTCCATGACCATCCGCGTCGATTCGCTGGTCAACACCGACACCTTCGCCGCCAAGGCCGGCCTCATGTTCCGTGCCTCCGACGCCGCCAACGCCGCCTACGCCATCGTCGCCCTCACCCCCGGCGGCGGCGTTAAGTTCGAATACCGCTCCGCCACCGGTGCCACCGCCGCCTCCCAGGGCAGCGCCTCCGGGTCCGCCCCCCGCTGGCTGCGCCTCGCCAAAACCGGCACCTCCCTCACCGCCTCCACCAGCGCCGACGGCACCACCTGGGCCACCGTGGGCACCGCGCTCACTCTCGATCTCGGCACCGAACACCTCGCCGGCATCGCCGTCACCGCCAACAACAACACCACCTCCACCACCGCCGTCCTCTCCAACTTCTCCTCCACCGGCTTCCGCTCTCCCCTCGCCCCCTCCTCTCTCACCGCCAGCCCCGGCCTCGGCGGCATTACCCTCTCCTGGTCCGCCGTCCCCGGCACCACCGGCTACCGCATCCGCCGCTCCACCGACGGCGGTGCCAGCTACGCCATCCTGGCCACGCCGCCCTCACCCGGCTTCCTCGACTCCGCCGCCCCCAACCGAGTCACCACTTTCTACACCGTCACCGCCCTCAACCCCGACGGCGAGAGCCCCCCCGCCGGCCCCGTCTCCGCCACCCCCTCCTACTATCCCCTCCCTTCCGGCTGGACCTACTCCGACCTCGGCACCACCGGCCTCTCCGGCACCGCCGACCACACCGCCAACACCTTCACCGTCACCGGCGCCGGCTCCTTCCTCGCTGGCGCATCCGATTCCTTCGCCTTCACCCGCGTCCCCCTCTCCGGCGCCGGCGAGATCTCCGCCCGCATCGCCACCATCGGCTCCGCCTCGTCCAACGCCAAGGTCGGCGTCATGCTCCGCGAAAGCACCGCCGCCAACTCCCGCTTCGCCTACGTCGGTCTCTCCCCCAACGGCACCGTCGAGTTCCGCATCCGCACCAGCACCGGCGGCAGCGTCTCCGTCCCCGCCAGCCTCACCGGCCAGTCTCTCCCCCGCTACGTGCGCCTCACGCGCGGCGGCAATCGCAACCGCACCTTCACCGCCTTCCACAGCGCCGACGGCGCCACCTGGACCCAGCTCGGCAGCCAAAGCATAAACGCCCCCAACGCCTTCCTCGCCGGCCTCACCGTGTGCTCGATGAACAACGCCATCCTGCACACCAGCACCTTAGACAACGTAAAGGTCACGGGCTACACCACCGTCGCCACCCCCACCGGCCTCGCCTCCACCAGCACGCCCACCACCATCCGGCTCACCTGGACCGCCGCCGGCTCCGGCTCCATCTACCGTATCCGCCGCGCCACTACGCTGGCCGGCCCCTACGCCTACCTCGGCGAGACCACCAACACCGAGTTCACCGACACCACCGTCATCAACGGCGTCGGCTACTTCTACACCGTCGCCGCCGTCGGCTCCTTCAATGAGAGCGCTCCCACCACCGCCCTCGCCGCCTCCGCCATCCCCGCCGCCCCCCTCGCCCCCGGCAGCCTCGCCGCCACCCCGGGCAACGCCTCGGTGTCCCTTTCGTGGTCTGCCGTCACCGGCGCCGCCGCCTACCATGTCAAGCGCGCCACCGTTTCCGGCGGGCCCTACGCCACCCTCGCCTTTCCCACCGAGGCGACCTTTGTCGACAACACCGCGACGAACGGCACCACCTACTTCTACGTCGTCACCGCCGCCAGCGCCCAGGGCGAGCAAAGTCCTCCCTCGGCCGAGGTCACGGCCACCCCATTCATCCCCGGCGCGTCGATCTGGACCGGTCCCAATCTCGGCACCTGGTCCACCCCGTCAGCTTGGGTCGGGGTCAATCCGGCACCCGGCGGCACCTTCGCCTTCATTTTCAACGCCTCCACTCCCCGCTCCGCCCTCCAGGATCTCTCCAACCTCACCGCGTCATCGATCACGTTCGAGGCCTCCGCCGCCTCCCACACACTGAACGGCGCCCTCCCAGTGACGCTCGCCGGCAACCTCCTCGTCGCCGCATCCGCATCCGCCCACACGATCGCGTTCCCGCTCACGATCCAGGGCATCCGCACCATCGACGTGGCCGCCGGCGCATCCCTCACCTTGTCCGGCGGCTTGCTCAACGGCTCCTCCGCCGGCGGTCTCGTCAAAACCGGCGCCGGACCGCTCATCCTCTCCGGCCCCGCCACCCTCGCCGCGCCGGAACGGCTCAACATCAACGGTGCCTCCACCGTCACCTTGCGCCACGCCTCCGCTCTCGGCGCAGCCGACGGCTCCATCCGCTTCGCCAACGGCGTCAACACCGCCCTCGCCATCGAGTCCGATGCGCCCGTCAACCGCCATACCCTCGCCGGCGGCAGTTCCGCCGCCTCGACCACCGTCATCCTCGGCCGCGCCACCCCGGGCGCGGGCTACCTCCAACCCTTCGGTATCCTCGATCTCGGCAGCCGGTCCGTGGTCTTCCAACCCGGCGCCAACCTCGCCTCCGGAGCCATGGCCGCCTCCTTCACCGAGCTCCGCCTCACCGCCGGCAACAACGACCGGCCCGTCTCCGTCATCGCGCATCTGCCCGTCTCCATCGGCTCCGCCTCCATCACCGCCAACACCTTGGCCAAGCGACTCCAGCTCGATGGCTCCGCGCCCGACAGCACCCTTGGCTCGCTCACCGACGGCCTTGCCCCCGTCTCGCTCATCAAGGCGGGCCCGGGCCGCTGGACGCTCCAGGGCACCTGGGCCCACGGCGGAACAACCACCGTATCCGCTGGAGAACTACACGTTCGCGGCGACGGTTCCTCCGCCCGCGGCGCGGTCACCGTGGGCGACACCCATCTCGGCAACGGTATCGCCACGCTCTCCGGCGACGGCACGGCCGGCGGCGCCATCACCATCCAGACCGACGGTGTCCTCGCCCCCGGAGCGACTTCCACCGGCACCTTCTCCGCCGCCTCCTCCGTCACCTTGGCCGGCTTGCTCCGTCTCCGCTTGGACGGCGTCGACTCCGATCGTCTGAATGTAAGCGGCGCCCTCTCCGTGGCGGGCGGCATCCTCGACCTGCAAACCCTCGCCGGCGGCGTCACCGCACCCGCCTATACCCTCGCTACCTTCGGTTCCCTTTCCGGCGCCGCATCCTTCGCCTCCGTCACCGGCCTGCCCGCCGGCTACGCCGTCGAATTCGACCTCGCCGGCAAACGCATCCTCCTCGTCCGTCAGGCCCCCACCTTCGCCGATTGGGCCTCCGCCCAAGGCCTCTCCGGCCTCCCCGCCTCGCCCGACGCCGACCCCGATGGCGACGGGATCTCCAACCTGCTCGAATTCGTCTTCGGCACCACCCCCACCATCGCCTCCGTCACCAATTTCCAACTACAAATCATCAATGACGGGCTTCAGCTCACCTTCCCCCGCGCTCACGCCGCGCGCGACGCCGGCGTGACCGTCCTCGTCGAGTCCGGCGCCGACCTCGCCGTCTGGCCCATCGTCCTGAACGTCGGCCCCACCACCGAGACGTCCTCGCCCGGCGTCGTTATCACCCCGCGCGACGCCACGTCCGACACCGTGACAGCCACCCTTCCGCTGGAGCCCGCCCCCGCCCGCCTCTTCGCCCGTCTCCGCGCCACTCTCCCCGTAGAATGACCGCCCCCGCCGCTCCCGCCCTCTCGCTCGATCTCGCCACCGCTCCGCGCGGCCGCGTTTTCGAGGGCATCGGCGCGCTCAGCGCCGGCGCATCCTCCCAACTCCTCGTCGACTACCCCGAGCCCGCCCGCTCCCGGATCCTCGACCTGCTCTTCGCCCCCGGAATCGGCGCGGCTATCCACCACTTCAAGATCGAGATCGGCGGCGACGTGAACTCCACCTGCGGCACCGAGCCCAGCCACCGCCGCGACCGCGAGGAGACGCCCGACTTCACCCGCGGCTACGAATGGTGGCTCATGCGCGAGGCCCGCGCCCGCAATCCCGGCATCATTCTCGACGCCGTTCCGTGGGGCGCTCCCGGTTGGATCGGTGACGGCCGCTACTACTCGCAAGACATGGCCGACTACGTCTGCGACTTCCTCGAGGGCGCCGCCAAAACCCACGGCCTCGACATCGCCTACGTCGGCATCTGGAACGAACGCGCCTACGACATCCCCTGGATAAAACTCCTCCGCCGCACCCTCGATTCCCGTGGCCTGTCTCGGGTCCGTATCGTCGGCGCCGACGCCAACACCAAGCAATGGGCCATCGCCGAGGATATCCTCCGCGACCCCGAACTCGCCGCCGCCGTGGACGTCATCGGCGACCACTACCTCGAGTTCTCCTCCACCCCCGCCGCCCGCGCCACCGGCAAGCGACTCTGGGCCGCCGAGGACGGACCCTGGCGCGGCGACTGGACCGGCGCCATGCGCCTCGCGAAACTCTACAACCGCAACTACGCCACCGGTCGCATGACCAAGACCATCATCTGGAGCCTGGTCACCTCCTACTACGACAACCTCCCCCTCCCCGGCTCCGGCCTCCTCCGCGCCAACACCCCCTGGTCCGGCGCCTTCTCGATCGAGCCTGCCCTCTGGGCCACCGCCCATACCACCCGGTTCACCACCCCGGGTTGGCACTACCTCGACGGCGACGGCTCCCGCCTCCTCCCCGGCGGCAGCATCGTCGCCCTCGTTTCTCCCGACGGGCAAAACCTCACCCTCGTCCTTGAATCCATGGACGCCGAGGCCCCCCTCGCCCTCTCCATCCGCCTCCCCGTTTCCTTCACCCGCCGCGGGTTTCGTGTCGTCCTGACCACGGAAACATCCTCTTTCCAATTTCTGCCTGCCCTCGCCCCCGATGCCGCTGGCATGCTCGAACTCATTGTTCCGCCGCGTGCCATCCTCACCCTCACCACCCTAGCATCCGAGCCCGCGCCGCTCCCACCCAGTCCGCCCGCCACCGCATTCCCCACCCCTTATCGCGACGACTTTAGCCACACTCCTCCCGGCCGCCCCGGCCGCTACTGCTCCGACCAGGGCGGCGTCTTTGAGGTAGTCGCCACCACCGACGCCGGCCCCGTGCTACGCCAACAAATCACCCGTGCGGGCATCGACTGGCAGCCCACCCCGGAGCCCTCGACTTTTCTCGGCGAGCCTTCGTGGCAGGATCAATCCATCCGCGTTCGCGCCCGTTTCCCCGTTCCCGCCGCCGGCGCGCCCGCTCCAGCCGGACCGTGCTACCTCGCGGTGTATTTGCGCGCCGGATACTTCGGCCAGAACGCCCACCCCGCCCCGGCCTACGCATTTCGTCTCTACGCCGACGGCCGCTGGGAGCTTCGCGACGCGCGGCGCGTCCTCGCCTACGGCCTGGCCCCCGCCCCGGGCCACGCCTGGCACGTTCTGGAGCTCGGCGCCTGCTCCGAACACCTCTCCGCCCGGCTGGACGGCGTGCCGCTCGCCGCCCTGACCGATCAAGCCCGCGCCTACGGGCTCGCCGGTCTGGGCTGCGGTTTGCACCATGCGGAATTCGCCGACCTGCACCTGCTCGGCTACACGCCGGAGGACCTCGCCCGGCGCGCCTCCGCCACCGCCTCCAGCCAGTTCGACGCCGCCCACGGACCCGAACGCGCCATCGACGGCGTGGCCGCCGACGGTCTCGCCGGCCCCACCCGCTGGCGAAGCGGCGCGGAGCCCCTGCCGCAGGAATGGATCGCCCTCGCGTTTCCCGAACCCTGCCGGTTAGACACCGTGCGCATCGTGCCCGACGGCGAACTGATCTGCGCCTGGCGCATTGACGCCCGGATCGAGGACGACTGGCGCACCCTCGCCTATGGCAACGCCACCGGCGCCTACCCGATCACCGCCCGCTTCTCCCGCGTCACCACCGATCGGCTCCGCCTTGTCTTTGAGCACGTCTACCGCCCGGTCAGTCTCATCGACCTGCAGGTCCACTACCACGGCTACCCTTCGACGCGCGCGCCCGATACGCGTTGCTTCGAGCCAGCCTCCGCCGCCGGGCGATGACACGGCCCGCTCAACCAGGCAGGCCGTAGCGAGGCAGCTGCGGCACAAACACTTCGTTGGGCCGTCCGCGTCGCGTCACCGCCCCGCGCTCCAGACACACCACCTCGTCGCATAGCGCCACGATCTCGTCCGCGTCGTGCGACACATAGATCATCGGCACGCCAAACTCATCCCGCGTCCGGCGGATATACGGGAGCAGCCGTTCGCGGAGGGGCGCGTCCAGCCCCGCCATCGGCTCGTCCAAAAGCAGCAGGCGCGGACCCGCCAGCAGCGCCCGACCCAGGGCCACGCGTCGTTGCTCGCCGCCCGAGAGCGTCACCGGTCGCCGCCCCAGCAGATCTCCCACGCCCAACACCTCGGCCACTTTTGCCCACGACGGCCCGCCGCCCCTCAGCCCGTAGCGCAGATTGTCCTCCACCGTGAGGTGGGGAAACAGCGCCCCGTCCTGCGGCACGTAGCCCACCCCGCGCCGGGAAGGCGGTGTATCCACTTTTCCACGACAGCCCCAGACCACCCGCCCGTCGATAAAAACTTGCCCCGCATCAGGCCGTCGCAGGCCCGCGATGACCTCGAGCACCGTCGTCTTGCCCGAGCCCGACGCGCCAAACAGCCCGGTCACCGGCGCGGAAAAGTGCAGGTCCAGCGCCAACTCAAACGCCCCCGTCGCCAGCCGCAGGCCTTCCAGACGCACGCTCATGTCCGCCCCCTCCGCACCAGTAGTTCCCCCGTCCACACCGCCGCGAACGCGATGGCCGCCGAGATCGCCACCAGCCCCATCGCCTCCGCATCCCGCCCGAGCTGCACCAGGTGGTAGATCGAGAGCGAGAGCGTGGCCGTCTCGCCGGGCACGTAGCCCGCCACCATGATCGTCGCGCCAAATTCCCCCAACCCTCGCGCAAAGGCCAGCAGCGCCCCCGCCAGCAGCCCGCGACGCGCCAGGGGCAGCGTCACCGTCCACCACACCCGCACCCGCCCCGCGCCCAGCGTGCGCGCGACTTGTTCCAGCCGCTCTGGCACGCCTTCAAACGCCACCCGCGCGGTCCGCACCAGCAGCGGGAAGGCCATGATCGCCGTCGCCAGCACCACCGCCACCCAGGTGAACACCACGTCCACCCCGAAGCGCTCGTGCAGCCAGCCGCCCACCGGACCGCGTCGGCCCAGCAGCTTCAGCAGGATCAACCCCGTCGCCACGGGCGGAATCACCAGCGGCAGCGCCACCAGGGTCTCCACCAAGGTCTTCCCCGGCCAGCGCTTGCGCGCGAGCAACCACCCCAGCCCCACCCCGAAGGGCAGGATGAGCACGGTCGCCAGCGCCGCGACCGCCACCGTGAAAAGCGTGATGTGTGTCAGCTCCTGCATCCGCTCCCCCGTTCAACGTTCCGCCACGCCTGCGGCGAGAAAGCCCCGTCGTGCAAAAATCTCCATCGCCGGCGGCGAGGCCAGATACTCCACCAATCGCCGCGCCGCCTCGCCATTTTTCCCCTCCGCCACCACCGCCACCGGATACGAAATCGCCGGTCCTTCCGCCGCCGGCACTTCATGCAAGATCCGCACGCCGGCCGTGCGCGACACATCCGTCCGGTAGACGATTCCCGCCTCCGCGTTGCCCGCCTCCACCACCGCCAGGCAACCACGGACATTATCCGTCGCCACCACTTTATCCCGAACCTGCGGCCACAGGCCCGCGCTCTCCAACCACGCCTTCGCGTAGATGCCTGCGGGCACGGTGTGCGGCTCGGCCAGCGCCAGCCGGCGCACCGCCGGGGTGGCCAGATCCGCCGGAGTCCGCAGCCGCGCGCCGCCGCCTTCGATGCCCACGATCACCACCAGCGTGTTCGAAAGCAGGGCACGACGCGTGCCCGCGACGATCAGCCCTGCCTTTTCGAGTTCATCCATCTTGGCTTCATCGGCGGAGAAAAACACATCCGCCGGCGCACCCTCCTTGATCTGGCGCGCCAGCTGGTTCGATCCGCCGAGGTTAAGCCGCAGCAGGTGCCCCGTTGCCACCTCGTAGGCCGGCGCGATTTCGACCAGCGCCTCCGCCAGGCTCGCCGCCGCAAACACGCGCAGCTCCGTGCCGCCCGACGCAAACACCAGCGCCGGCACGCAGCCCAACAGGATCCATCGGAGCACACCCATGCGGCTAGAGCACGCCGCCGCGCCGCCCCGCGCAAGCGAAAGCCCCGCCGAGCGGCAAGCCGCCCGCCCCCGGCCTCAGCGGCGGCTCAGCACGCCCGTCGTGGTGTCATACTCGAACGCGCCGTCGTTCGATACCCACAGCGACCCGCGCTTGCTGAAATCGCGCACCGTGAAGGTCGACAGGTGGCGCACGGTCAGCGTCTGCGCATCGACGATTTTCCAACTCCGCGCCCCGGCCGGCGCTTGGCTCCGGTCAAACACAAAGCTCCCGCCGAGGTTGAGTTCGTTGTGCTCCTTGGTGCCGCCTGCGATGCGCGGCTCCGCGCCGGCGCCCAGCACAAAGGTAAACACGCTCGCGCGATCCTGCTCCACGTTCGGCGAGTGCGCGGGCCGCACCCCTTGCGCGATGATCAGACGACCCTCGCCGCGGAAACGCACCGCGCCGCTCAGCAGGCTCGTGCGCTTCTGCGCATACCGCTCGAGGTTCACATAGCTCAGCGGCCCCTCCAGATCGATCGCGGCGGCGATGTCCACCGCCTCGTTCGTGATGTTGATTTGCCCGCCCGCCGGCGTCACGCGCAGCAGGCCCGCGAGCGTCGTCGGCACGCTGGGTGCGTTGTTCCCGTTGCGCACCACCCCGCCGTCCAGCACCAGCCCGCCGGGGAAGGTGAACCGCGATGGCTCGCTGTTCGATTTGGTCAAAAACACCCCGCCGTCGCGCAGGGTCAGCGTGTCGCCCGCGAAGCTCCACTCGCGCGGCTCGGTCGGCGAACGCAGCACCCGGCCGCTCACCACATACTGCCCGCCGCGCCGGGGCGCCTCGCCGTTGCTCCACGCCCCGCGCTCGGCAAAGGCCGAGGTGCCGCCCGCGTCAGACATACGCAGCTCCACCTGGGCCTGCACGGTGCCCGGCATGGCCAGAACACCCAGCGCCGCCATCGCGACTCCGGCCAGGCGGCGGCGCCACCCCTGCTTCCACCCCTGCTTGGATAAGATCCCCTGCTTCATCAACGTATTCATAAAATGGTGACAGTTTTTCGTCTTATTTTTCTAGTAATCAGCCCCCGGAGGTAACGATCCACCCCGCTCGGCCCGACGGCCAGATGCGCCTGCTTGCGGTCGCCCTTTCTAATCTGGCGTGCCCGATTAACACAAAAAAACGGCGACGGCTTTTGGCCGTCGCCGCCGCGGGCGACACGCCCAGAATCGTGACTCAGGCCGCGCGGGGACGACGGCGCAGCGCCACCGCGCCCAACACCGCGAAGCCCGCCAGCAGCGCGGCCGCCGAGGGCTCGGGAATGGCCGAGGTCATAGTGACGTTCAACAGACCGGAACCGCTGAAGATGGAGCCGCCGAAGAAGGCGTTCAACGAGGTCGCGTCATAGGTGCCCACAGGCACGTAGGAGGAGGTCTGGCTGTTGCCCAGCATGCCGATGTTCTCCGTGCCGCCAAAGGTCAGCATGACTGAGGAGGTCGGGGTGATGAACAGATTGGCCGCGTCCGCGATGGAGAAAGCGTTGCCCAGTTCGAGGAACGCGCCCGCGCCCACCGTCACGTCACCCGTGCCGAAGTTGCCGCTGGTCAATCCGGTGGCGAGCAGGCCCGCCTCGATCACCGTGCCGCGCGTGTAGTTGTTGTTCACGTTTGTCAGGGTGTAAGCGCCGGCGCCCTTCTTCACAAAGGCCAAGCTATCGGTCAGCGAACCCGTGAAGGTGCCCGCTGCCGCATTGTTGATCACGAGAGTCGCGGTGCCCACGCCGGATATGCGCGAGGCGGTCGCGCCGGCGTTGGAGACGAGTCCGGCCAGCTCCTGGCTCACCCCGCTCAACTGCACGTGTCCGCTCACCCCGCCGCCACCGATATCCAGCGAGGTGCCGACCGGCAGGCGGTTGTCCCCGCCGCTCAGGCGCACCATCACCGTCGAGGGATCGGTCGGCGTGCCAAACACGCGGGTCGTGCCAAGATAGGTGTTCTGGTTGGTCAGTTCAATCGTGCCACCCTGGCTGCGGAAGATCACCTGGTTGTTGGCCGGGTTGTTCGAGCTGATCACGCCGCTCACCGTGAGCGTGCCGGCCGCCGCGATGAGCCGCGAGTCGTTGCCGATGGTGACGACGTTGCCCGCCCACGTGTTGGCTCCGGAGAGGTTGCGGATCACACCGCCGTTGGTGTTGTCGCCGCCGTTGCCCTGAATCTCGATCGTCTCGCCGGTCACGGTGATGTTGTTGGTCAACTCCACCCGCGCGCCGCTCGCCACCGTGGTCTTGCCCGCGGTCGTGCCGAGCGCGGCATTGTTGCCCAATCGCACCGCACCCGTGTTGACGTTAAGATTTCCGGAGAAGGTGTTCGCTCCGCTGAAAATCAGGGTGCCGCCGCCCGCCTTGGTGATGTTCTGCGAACCCGAGATCACGCCGCCAAACGTCGTCTGACCGGTCGTCTGCGTAAACGAACCCGACCCCGCGCCCAGCGCGATGTCGAAACCGAAGGTCTGCCACGCGCCGGTCGAGACCGTGAAGCCGCCCGTCAGGGTGATGGCGTTGCCCGTCACGACGTTGTCGCGAATGCCCACCGGGGTGGTGGCGCCGTTGTTCGCCGGCACCGTGAAGCTGCTCACCGTTAGATTCGTCAGGTTGTTGTTACCCCACGAATTCACCGTGTTGTTGAACACCAGCGCCACCGTCGCGCCATCGGTCGGGGCGGTGCCGCTCCAGTTTCCGGTGTCCGACCAGAAACCCGGATCGATGGCTATGCCCGTGCCTATCCAGGTGGAGGTTTGCGCGAACAGCGAGGTGGCGGGCAACACAAGCGGCAGCAGGGCCGCCGAGAGGAGTCGGGACGAGGTCTTCATGGCAGGTGTGAACAGGCGGGGTTGGGTTTTAGGAGTTACCGGTATCTAATTTAGACAAAAAACCTGAGGGTTCAAATGCACGTTTGCGGGGTTTGGATGCAGAATCACGCAAACGCGGGATTCCGATACACAGCTCCTATGGTTTGATTTATCGTTATTTCAAATCAAAACACGGATTCAGCCGCGCCAGCCTCGACCGCGGCCACTCTGCGGATGGCGTGGCTCGCCTTGCGCGTTGCCAAGCCGCTCGCAACGTGTCGGCTTCTCGTTTTTCTCCATGTCTCAACCCGTCGAAAACGTCGTCATCGTGGGCACTGGATGCGCCGGCCTCACCGCCGCCATCTACACCGGCCGCGCCAATCTGAATCCGCTCGTCATCGAGGGCTCCCTGCCCGGCGGCCAGCTCACCACCACCTCCGAGGTCGAAAATTTCCCCGGCTTCCCCGAGGGCGTGGACGGTTTCATGCTCATGGACAACCTGCGCAAACAGGCCCTGAAGTTCGGCGCGCGCTTCGAACAGGCCCAGGTCCAGTCCGTCGACTTCACCTCGCAGCCGCGCAAACTTCTCTGCGGCGATCGAGTCATCCTCGCCCGCGCCGTCATCATCGCCACCGGCGCCTCCCCGCGCCTCACCGGCGTGCCCGGCGAGAAAGAGCTCTACGGCGGCAAGGGCGTCACCACCTGCGCCACCTGCGACGGTGCCTTCTACCGCAAGATGGACGTCGCCGTCATCGGCGGCGGCGACAGCGCGGCCGAGGAGGCCCTCTTCCTCACCCGCTTCGCCAGCAAGGTCTACCTCGTCCATCGCCGCGACACACTCCGCGCCTCCAAGATCATGGCCGAGCGCGCCACCTCCCACCCCAAGATCGAGTGCGTGTGGAACGCCGCCCCCGTCGCCGTCGAGGGCGTCGAGCAGGGCTCCGTGTCCGGCCTGCGTATCAAGGATGTGAATACCGGCGCCGAGCGCACCCTGCCCGTGAAGGGCGTTTTCGTCGCCATCGGCCACGTGCCCAACACCGCCCCCTTCGCCTCTGCGCTCGAAGTGGACGATGGCGGTTACTTCGTGCCGGCCCAAGGCTCTGCCGTCCGCACCAAGGTCCCGGGTGTCTACGTCGCCGGCGACTGCGCCGACCACGTTTATCGCCAAGCCATCACCGCCGCCGGTCTCGGCTGCCAGGCCGCGATCGAGACCGAGCGCTGGCTCGCCGAGCACGGCGGCTGATCCCTGCGGCCCACGCCTCCCGCCTATCGGTCCGATTCCTGGCCCGCCTCTTCGCAGGCGGGCTTTTTTGTGCCTCTGCGAACCTGACTCGGCATATGCCGAGTGCTTGTTTACCCCAATTACTTCTTTGGAATTATTCCAATTCCCACTTGCGGATTAGAATGATTCTCATTCGCTTCGCCAACTTTTAGATTTCTGAGCGCCCCCCCAACCATGTCTTCCCAACCCCATGAACAACCCGCCGTGCTCGCCGAAAGGCTGGCCCACAGCGGTTTGCGCAACACCCCCCAGCGCGAGGTGGTGTATCGTGCCTTGCTTCATAAACGCGACCACCCCACCGCCGACGAGGTCTACAGCCGCGTCCGCTCCGAGATGCCCTCCATCTCCTTGGCCACGGTTTACAACTGCCTCGAGACCCTCGTGCAGTGTGACCTCGTCCGCCAGGTCAATTTCGAGCGAGGCCCCACCCGCTACTGCCCTAACCTGATGCCGCACGCGCATTTCCACGATGAGAAAACCGGTGCCACCCACGATATCACGATGCCGCCCGATCTGATCGACCGCATCCGTTCCCTCGTTCCTCAAGGCTACGCCGTCAAAACCGTCGAGGTCACCTTCCACGGTCAGATGCCCCCCGCCTCCTGAGATCCACCTCCCCCTTCACCACCTCTCCTGCTCTCCGCGTCTCTAAATTCCAGAATTTCAACATTTCCCAACATGTCCTCCCTCGAAATCCGCTCCCTCCACGTCGCCCTCGCCTCCACGCCCGACAAGCCCATCGTCAAGGGCCTCGACCTGACCATTCGCTCCGGCGAAGTGCACGCCATCATGGGGCCCAACGGCACCGGCAAGTCCACCCTCTCCAAGGCCATCGCCGGCCACCCGGACTACGTCATCACGTCCGGTGATGTCCTCCTCGACGGCAAATCCATCCTCGAGATGGAGCCCGACGAGCGCGCCCGCGCCGGCCTGTTCCTCGCCTTCCAATATCCTTCCGAGATCCCCGGCGTCTCCATCGCCAACTTCCTCCGCGCCGCCGTCCAGGCCCGCATGGCCGAGGGCGAGGAACTCGACGCCACCGCCTACTACAAGCGCCTCTACTCCAAGATGGACCTGCTCAAGATCGACCGGAAATTCACCTCCCGCTCGGTCAACGAGGGCTTCTCCGGCGGCGAAAAGAAGCGCTGCGAAATCCTCCAGATGGCCATGCTCGAGCCCAAGTTCTCCCTCATGGACGAGACCGACTCTGGCCTCGACATCGACGCGCTCCGTATCGTCGCCGAAGGCGTCAACACCCTCAAGGGCGGCGAGCTCGGCGTCCTCCTCATCACCCACTACCAGCGCCTCCTCAACTACATCGTGCCCGACTTCGTGCACGTCATGTATGACGGCCGCATCGTGAAGTCCGGCGACAAGTCCCTCGCCCTCGAGCTCGAGGCCAAGGGCTACGACTGGGTGAAAAACGAACTCGCCGCCGCCGCCGTCGCCTAAACCGCGCGCCCCGCCCACCACCACCGACCCGCAACCCGCGCCCCGTCATGAAACCTCCCGTTGATCTCGACGCCCCTCCCGCCCCCGACGCCGATACCCTCGCCGCCGACCCTTCCGTTGAAAACCCCGTCGCCGGTATCGACCAGGCCGTCGGCGACTTCCAATACGACGTCAAATACGAGTTCGATGCCGGCTCCGGCCTCAACGAGAACGTCATCCGCTACATCAGCGACGTAAAGAAGGAGGCCGACTGGATCCTCGATTTCCGCCTAAAGGCCTACCAGACCTTCCTCGACAAGCCCATGCCCACCCACTGGGCGACCAAGGATCTCGAGAACATAAACTTTGACAAGATCCGCTACTACCTCGCCCAGGGCCAGAAACCCAAGCGCACCTGGGAAGCCCAGTTCGACAGCGAGGCCGCGTATTCAAACGTCAAGGACATCGTCGCCAAGCAGGGCGTCATCTTCTGCAACTCCACCGAGGCCCTCCGCGAGCATCCGGAGATCTTCCGCAAGTGGTTCGGCAAGGTCATCCCCACCGGCGACAACAAGTTCTCCGCCCTCAACTCGGCCGTGTTCTCCGGCGGCTCCTTCATCTACGTGCCCAAGGGCGTGAAGGTCGCCATGCCGCTCCAGGCCTACTTCCGCATCAACGCGGAAAACTTCGGCCAGTTCGAGCGCACCCTCATCATCGCCGACGAGGGCGCCGAGGTCACCTACATGGAGGGCTGCACCGCCCCCAAGTTCTCCACCTCCACGCTCCACTCCGCCGTGGTCGAGCTCGTCGCGCTCAAGGGCGCGAAGATCCAATACATCACCGTCCAGAACTGGGCGCCCAACGTCTTCAACCTCGTCACCAAGCGCGCCATCGCGATGGAAGACGCCGAGGTGAAGTGGATCGACTGCAACATCGGCAGCCGGCTCACCATGAAGTATCCCGGCGTGGTCCTAAAAGGTAAGCGCGCCCGCGGCGAAGTCGTCTCCATCGCCCTCGCCAATGACGGCCAGCACCAGGACACCGGCGCCAAGATGATCCACGCCGCCGACGACACCACTTCGCTCATCGTGTCGAAGTCGATCAGCGTCGGCCAAGGCCGCGCCACCTACCGCGGCGTCGTCCACATCCCGAAGCACCTCAAGGGTTGCAAAAACAACACCGAGTGCGACGCACTGCTGATCAACACCAACAGCCGCACCGACACCTACCCCGCCATCGTCGTTCGCGGCGACAGCCACGCCGTGCAGCACGAGGCCTCCGTCTCGAAGGTCTCCGAAGACATGATCTTCTACATGCAGCAGCGCGGCCTCACCGAGGCGCAGGCGATGAGCCTCGCCGTCAACGGCTTCGTCAACGACCTCGTCCGCCAATTCCCCATGGAATACTCGGTCGAGCTCAAGCGCCTCATCGACCTCGAGATGGAAGGCTCCGTCGGCTAACGCCGACGGAATGACGAATGCCGAATGACTAATTAGTCGGACGGCTTCGTCGCCCAAGGGTCTGCCCATTCGTCATTCGACATTAGTCATGTCAAACTAGCGCCTCAAACGCGCTGAACGTCATTTTCCCTCATGTCCGCTCCCGCACTTTCCGCCGACGCCGTCTCCGGCCTCTCCTCCGCCCGCTTCGCCACCCACCTCTCCCAGCGCGCCTACCTGCCCGCCTGGTGGCTCGAGGCGAAGAAGGACGCTTTTAACCAATTCAACGCCCTCCCGCTGCCCACCCGCAACGACGAGACCTGGCGTTTCTCCAACCTCAAGGGCCTGGACCTCTCCGGCTTCTCCCTCCCCGAGGATCCCGCCTCCCAGATCCCCAACCACACGCGCTTCCCGCAGACCGCCGAGCTCGTCTTCTCCAACCGCCAGCTCGTCGCGCGCAGCACCGTGCCCGCCGAACTCGCCGCCAAGGGAGTCATCTTCTCCCCGCTCGACGAGGCCCTTCAGCAGCACGGCGACCTCGTCCGCGCCTACTTCCAGAAACACCCCGCCAAGCTCGGCTCGGAAAAGTTCGTCGCGCTCAACACCGCCTTCACCGCCGCCGGTGCCTTCCTCTACGTGCCCGCCGACGTCGAGGTCGCCCTGCCCTTCGTGGTCCAGCACACGCTGACCGGTGACAATGTCGCCGCCTTCCCGCACACCATCGTCGTCCTCGGCCCTCGCGCCAAGGCCACGCTGGTCGAGTTCTTCATCTCCGGCGGTGCCTCCACCGAGCGCCAGCTCGCCGCCGGCGTGAACGACCTCCATGCCGCCGAGGGCGCCCAGCTCACCTACGTCGGCGCCCAGCACTGGAGCGCCAACACGCTCGCCTTCCAGGTCAACAGCATCGTCGCCGAGCGTGATGCCCGCGTCCTCTCGCTCAACCTCCACCTCGGCGGCCGCCAGTGCCGTCACGAGTCCAACAGCCGCCTGCTCGGCCCCGGCGCGCACTCCGAGATGCTCGCCCTCACCGTCGCCACCGGCGCGCAGGAGTTCGACCAGCGCACGCTCCAGACCCACGTCGCGCCGCACACCACGTCGAACCTGCTCTACAAAAACGCCCTCCTCGACACCGCGAAGACCATCTTCTCCGGCCTCATCATCGTCGAGCCGGACGCGCAAAAGACCGACGCCTACCAGAAGAACCGCAACCTCATGCTCTCCGACACCGCCGAGGCCCACAGCCTCCCCGGTCTCGAGATCCAGGCCAACGACGTGAAGTGCTCCCACGGCAGCACCTCCGCCCGCATCGACGCCGAGCAGGAGTTCTACCTCCGGGCCCGCGGCATCAACCCGGTCGAGACCCGCCGTCTCCTTGTCGCCGCCTTCTTCGAGGAAGTCCTCGAGAAGCTGGACAACGAGGATCTGCACGTCGCCCTCACCGCCCTCATCGCCAGCCAGTTCAAAAAGTAATTCGCATCCCTCCGCTCCGTCGTCCCGCCCGTGGACGGCGGAGCTGTTTTTAGCCCGCATCCTCCTAGAGTTTCCATGTCCGCAGCGTCAGGTCAGAGCCACCCTTCCCGCATACGTCGCCGCCTCCTCCTCGCCACCGCGGCCGGCCTGCTCTTTGGCGCGGCGGCCGTGTGGATGCTGCGCGTGCCGTCAGGTCCGGTCACGCCGGTGGGCTCCGCCCCCGTCGCCTCCGGCTGGCGTGCCCAGACCGTCGTCGAAGGACTGGAACACCCCTGGGCCGTTGCCTGGCTGCCGCCCGGCGACGCCGGGGAGATGATCATCACCGAACGCCCGGGACGTCTCCGCCTCGTGCGCGACGGCACGCTTCTTCCCGCTCCCGTCTCCGGCCTTCAGGAGATTCTGGCCGAGGGTCACGCCGGTCTCATGGACTTGAGCCTGCATCCCGGCTTCGCCGAGAATCGCTTTGTCTATTTCACCTACGCCGCCGGCTCGCAAAATCACAACGGCACCTTGCTCGCCCGCGGGCGCCTCTCCGTCGACGGTGCCACGCTGGCCGATGTCGAGACCATCCACGCCGTAAAGCCGCTCAAACCCCGCTTCCAGCACTTCGGCTCGCGCATCCTTTGGTTGCCCGACGACACCCTCCTCCTCGCCCTCGGAGACGGCGGCAATCCGCCGACCAAGATCGATGGCAAGCTCGCCCGCGAACAAGCCCAGCTCCCACTAAGCCAGCTCGGCAAAATCCTCCGCATGCGCGACGACGGCACCGTCCCTCCCGACAATCCCTTCGTCGGCCGCGCAGACCATGATCCATTCATCTGGAGCCTCGGCCACCGCAACATCCAGGGCCTCGCCCGCGATCCCGCCACCGGCCGCCTCTGGGCCAACGAGCACGGCTCGCGCGGCGGCGACGAGCTCAACCTCCTCGTCCCCGGCGGCAACTACGGCTGGCCCCTCGTCACCTACAGCATCGAATACACCTTCGGCACCATCAGCCGCGAGACCTCCCGCCACGGCCTCATCGATCCAGTCGCAGTCTGGACTCCCGCGCAGGCCCCGAGCGGCCTCGCCTTCTACACCGGCGACGCGTTTCCGCAGTGGCGCGGCGACCTCTTCTCCGGCGCCCTCAAACGCAAGGAGGTCCGCCGCGTCGACCTCGACGCCGAGGGCCGCGTGCTCGCCCAGGAATCCCTGCCCATCGGCGCTCGCGTGCGCGATGTCCGCCAGGGCCCCGACGGCCACCTCTACGTCCTCACCGACGAAAAAGCCGGCCGCCTCCTCCGCATCGAACCCTCCTCGTGACCCTCGCTTGTCTCGGCCTGTAAACACGGTTTTGCTCCGCGTCGCTCCCTCATCCTTTCGCCCACCGCACCATGTCCTCCGCCTCCAAAGACCGCATCCTCTCCCGCGACGTCGTCGTCACCCAGATCCCCTCGGGCGATAAACACACCCTCTTCGCCGGCGCGAAGGTCTTCATCCACCAGGTCCTCGGCGGCACCTACACCGTGCAGGGCGACGCCGGCCTCTACCGCATCGATGGCAAGGATGCCGACGCCATCGGCGAACAAGTTTCCACCGACACCGTCCAGGCCGCCACCCTCGCCGACGGCGCACCCGATCCCGACGCCCTCTGGGCCCAGCTCCGCAAGGTCTACGACCCCGAGATTCCCGTGAACATCGTGGACCTCGGCCTCGTTTACTCGCTCGACGTCGCCAAGACCGACGCCGGCTACAAGGCCGACGTCGCCATGACTCTCACCGCCCCCGGCTGCGGCATGGGCCCCGCAATCGCCGAAGATGCCAAGGGTAAGCTCCTGCTCGTCCCCGGCCTTGCCGCCGCCGATGTCCGCATCGTGTGGGAGCCCACTTGGAACCAGTCCATGATCAGCGAAGAGGGCAAAATGAAGCTCGGCCTGATCTAAAGCACTCCCTCGCGTCCGTCTTCGGGTAGCGGGGAACACCAGCGTCTTCGGGTAGCGGGGAGCACCAGCGACCCGTTCATCCCCTGTCTCATCCCGCCAGCCCCCGCGCACCGCCGCCTACACCCGTCTCGCGCTAGGCGGCGGCCGCTTCGCCTCATCCCCCGCCGCCCCTTCGCCTGGCAGCTCTATCCCCAGCCTGCGCAGCTCCGGCTTCAGCTTCGTATCCATGCAATCAGGACAGATGCCGTGCGAAAACTTCGAGCCCGTGCGCTCGTTGATATACTGCTCCAGCTGCTTCCAGTAGTTCTGGTCGTCGCGGATTTTTTTGCAGTAGCCGCAGATCGGCAGAAACGCCTCCAGCTTCTGCACCTGGTGCGAAAACTCGATGATGCGCCCCGCCACCCGGAGGCGCAGATTCAGCTCATGGTGGTCGACCGGCTTGGAAAGGAAATCATCCACCCCCGCCTCGATCGCCAGATCCTGGTTCTCGTTCGTGCTCTCCCGGTGCGTGAGGAGAATGAAGTAGACGTAATCCCCGCCCTCCGCCCGCACCCGGCGGCAAAACTCCAGCCCGTCCACCCCCGGCATCATCCAATCCGAGACGATCACCCGGTGGTTGCCGCTTCTGAACACCGCCCACGCCGACTCCACGTCCGCGCAGGCCGTCACCACATGCCCCAGCTGGCGCAGCTCTCCCTCCAGCACCACCCGGGCGATAGGGTCGTCGTCTACGATCAGCACGTTCATGGTTTTCATGTTTTGAAATAATTTTGGATGCGCCGCCACTCCCGGTCCAGCCGCGCTTGAATGATCGCCCACTCCGCCCGTCGCTCTCCCTTCGCCGCCCGCTCCAGCTCCAGCGCCGCGTCGCGCATCTCCAACGCGCCCAGATTCGCCGCGCTGCCCGCCAGGCGATGCGTCAGCCGCACCAGCTCCGCCGCGTCCTCCGTGCGGCACGCCTCCGCCAGCTTCTGCAGCAAGGGCGGCGTCTCGGCCAGAAACAGCTCCGTCACATCCTCCCAGATCCGCGCATGTTTCAGCCCGGGCAGATTCTGCAGATTGCGCACTGTCTCCTCGTCAAACAAAGCCGTCTCCCGCCCGTCCGCCGCGATCGCCAGCGGCACCACCGCGTCCTCGCCTAGGCACCGCCGCAACACCGCCTGCAGCTCCGCCAGCCGCAGCGGCTTGGCCACGTAGTCGCTCATCCCCGCCGCCAGACACTTGTCCCGATCGCTCGGCTGCGCGTAGGCCGTCAACGCGACCACCGGGATGGAGGTGTCCAGCCCGGGCACTTCGCCGGCCCGTATCTTCCGCGTCGCGGTGTAGCCGTCCATCACCGGCATCTGGCAATCCATGAACACCACATCGAATCGCTCCGCCGCCAGCTTGCGCAGCCCTTCCTCGCCGTTCGCCGCCACCGCCAGGCTGTAGCCCATGCTGCCCAGCAGCCGCTGCGCCACCAACTGGTTCGTCTCGTTGTCCTCCACCACCAGCAAGCGCAGCGGCTTGTGCTCAGGTGTCGCCGCCGCGTCCGCCGCCGGCTCCGCCCGCTTCGCCCCGCCCAGCGCCGCCGCCACCGCATGGTGCAGCTGCGACTCCCGCACAGGCTTCAACAACACCCCCGCCAGCTTCAGCTCCGCCGTCGCCGCCGGTTCCTTCGTGTTCATCATCGAGCTGAGCAACACCAGCGCCAGCTCCTCCAGGCCCGGCTCCGCCCTCAGCTGCCTCGCCAGCGCCAGTCCGTCCGGCTCCGGCATGTGCCAGTCGAGCAGCGCCAGCCGGAAGGGCCGGCCCGCGTCCCGCGCCTGCCGAGCCAGCGACAAGGCCGCCACCCCACCCGCCGCATACTCGCACTCCGCGCCCAGCGGCTCCAGCTGATGCTGCAGGATGCGCCGGTTCGTCGCGTTGTCGTCCACCACCAGCACCCGCGTGCCGCGCGGGATCAGCCCGTCGACGCGCTCCTCCGGCATATCCGCCTCGGGCAGCTGCAGCTCGAACCAGAACGCCGTGCCTCGCCCCGGCTCGCTCGAGAACCCGATGTGCCCGCCCATCAGCTGCACCAGCTGGCGCGAGATCGTGAGCCCCAGCCCCGTGCCGCCGTGCTTGCGCGTCGAGCTGCCGTCCGCCTGCACGAACGCCTCGAAGATCCGCTCCTGTTGCGCGAGCGGTATGCCTATGCCCGTGTCCCGCACCGTCACCCGGAAGGCCGGCCGACCCGAGGCCCGCCGCACGCCCTCGACCAGCACCGTAATCTCGCCCGCGTCGGTGAATTTCACCGCGTTGCCCAGCAGGTTGGTCAACACCTGCCTCACCCGCGTGGCGTCCCCCCGCCACCCGCGTCGCAGCCCGGGCTGCCAGTCCAGCGCCATCTCCAGCCGCTTCGCATGCGCCTGCACCGCCAGCAACCCCACCGTCTCCTCCACCAGATGCCGCAGATCGAAATCCGCCGCCTCGATCCGCAGCTTGCCCGCCTCGATCTTGGAGAAATCCAGGATCTCCCCGATGATGCCCAAAAGATTCTCCGCGCTGGTCTGCACCACCCGCGCCATCTCCCGCTGGCCCGAGCTCAGCCCCGTCTCCAGCAACAGCTCCGACATGCCGATGATGCCGTTCATCGGCGTGCGGATCTCGTGGCTCATGTTGGCCAGGAACTCGGACTTCAGGCGCGAGGCCTCCAGCGCCTGGTCGCGCGTCACCTCCAGCTCGCGCAGCAGGGTCTGCTCCCGCGTCACGTCCCGGTTCACGCCCACCATGCGTATCACCTTCCCCGCCGCATCCCGGATAACCGCCTCCGTCGCCTGGATTATCCGGAGTTCCCCCGTATCCTCGGTGCGGATACGGAACTGGCGGTCGCTGGATAATCCGGTGGCGATGGTCGCCTGGATCAGCCTCCCCTGCTCCGCCAGATCCTCCGGCCAAACCATCCGGGCCCAGAAATCGTAGTCGGCCACCAGCGGCGCCTCCGCCCTCACGCCGTAGATCGCCAGCAGCTGCGCGTCCCAGGTGATTTTGCCGGTGCGCATCTCCCAGTCCCAGATGCCCACCTTGGCCGCGTGCGCCGCCAGACGCACGCGCTCCGCCGCCTCGCGCAGCTCGCGCTCCAGGGCCAGCCGCTGCGTGATGTCCGTGAAACTGGTCACCACGCGTCGCGCCACGCCGTCCCCCTCCAGGATGGGTATGCTGGTGACGCGCAGCCACACCCGCGTGCCGTCGGGCCGGTCCACGCCCATGATCCTGTCTCGTTGCGGCTTGCCCGTGCGCAGCGCCACCGGGGCGAAATGCTCCTCGCCGGGCAACGGGCTCTCGTCCTCGCGCACCGCCCGCCAGCGCGGATCCATCGAGTCCAGCCCGGTCAACTGCTCCCGCGACAGGCCCAGGATGTGGCATGCCGCCTCGTTGCACTCGATCAGCACACCGCCGGGGCCCTGCAACACCAGGCCCTCCTCGGTGGCCGAGAAAATCGTCTCCAGCCGGTCGCGGCTCGCCGCCAGATCGCCGCGGATGCGGATCTGCTCGCTGATGTCAGTGTAGGCCCCGATCACCCGGCGCGGCCGCCCCGGCCCCGCCCAGCTCACCACCTTGCCGCGGTCGCACACCCACAACCAAGTGCCGTCCTTCCGCAGCATCCGGTGCTCGTGCTCGTAGTGCGGCGTCTCCCCCGCGAAGTGCCGCCTCAGGTTCACATAGGCCCCGGGCAGATCGTCCGGGTGCACCCGCATCTCCCAGTCCGCCAGCGAGCCCGCGATCTCGTGGTCCGCGTAGCCGAGCAGCTCCTTCCACTTGCGCGACAGGAACACCGTGTTGGCCTGCGCGTCCCAGTCCCACACGCCGGCGTTGCTCCCCTCCAACGCGAAGCTCCAGCGCTCCTCCGCATCGCGCAGCGCCGCCTCCACCCGCTCCCGCTCGCTCAAATCCTGCGCGATTCCGAGGAAACCCTTGGTCGCCCCCGTCTCGTCAAACAGGGTCGTCACGCTCAGCCACACCGGGAAACGCGAGCCGTCCTTGCGCACATAGATCCAGCGTCGCTCGTCCACCAGTCCCTGCCGCGCCCGGTGCACGAACACCTCGAAGCCCGGCTCTATCCGCGTGCCCTCCGCCGCCGAGAGCTCCGCCGCCCGCTCCGCGACGTCCGCCGCGTCGTGAAACACCGCCGGCGTCTGCTTGCCCACCATCTCTTCGCGCGTGTAGCCCAACATCAGCTCCGCCGCCCGGTTGAAGGACGTGATCACGCCCTCCGGCGTCGTGCTGATGATGCCGTGCGCCGCACCCTCCAGCACCGCCCGCTGCAGCCGCGTCGCGTTTTCCAGCTCTTCCTTCGCCGCTTTCAGCTCCGCCGTCCGCGTCTCCGCCAGTCGCTGCGCCCGCAGACCAAACGACTGCAGGCTGAACACCAGCCCCGCCAGCACCAGACTGAGGAACGACAGCACCATCGCGATGAACACCGGTATGAACGCATCCGGCGCCAGGCTGCCCGGCAGTCGCCGCCAACCGATGGTGAAATGTTCACCCGCCAGCGTGATGTCGGTCAGGCGGTCAAACTTCTCCGGCATCTCCCCCGCGTGCTCGGTGTCGAACAACAGATTCGCGGGCGACACCTCGTCGCCTTGGAAAACATACATGCCCAGTTCCCGCTCGCGCGCCCCGATCGCCCCTTCCAGGAAATCCGCGGTCACGAAGGGCGCATACACCCACCCCACATGCGCCGCCCTGCGCGCCTCGATGTCGGTCAGCTCCGCCCCCTTCCGGTAGATTGGCACGAACACCAAAAACCCCGCCCGCTGCCGCTTGTCCTGCACCAGCGTCACCCGCTTGGTCATGCGCGGGTCGCCCGTGTCCCGCGCCGCGTCCGCCGCCTGGCGGCGATTGGACTCGGTGGAAAGATCCAGCCCCACCGCCTGCAGGTTGTTCTCCAAAGGCTCCACATACTGGATCACGTAGCTCGCCTGCTCCGGCGTGCGATACGGCGGCACGACCCTGGGCACCACCTTGACCGTGAAGTCCTCAAACCCCTCCGCCCGCATGCGCGCCACGTAGGCGTCCATGTCGCCCGGAGCCACCGGGAACACCATGCCCACGCCGTTGATGCCCGGGTAGCGCAGCGGCACGTTGAGCTCATGCGCAAACGCATGCCACTGCGCGCGACTCGGCTCGCCCTTGGTCGCGTAGAGCGCAACCCCGCTCCGCAACGCATCTTCGTAAAGCGTCATGCGGCGCTGGATCAGCGCCGTGGAGTCCGCGATCGCAAAGTCCAGCCGGTCCATCGCCTTCGCGTCCACCATCCGCTGCATCTGCCCGAACCCCAACCCGCTCAGGAACCAGCCCACCAGCAGCATGACCACCGGCAGCCGCCAGCGCTCCGAACGCTGAAAGACCGGCAGCACCAGCGCCGTCGCCCCCACCGCCGCGAGAAAACCCTGCAGACTCAACAACGCCTCGTTCAGACTGCTCCCCGCGAAAGCCCCGCCCTGATTCGTCGCCGCCAGCACCGCGCAGCTCGAGATCAACACCGCCATCAACCGCGGCCCCACCAACGGTCGATGCCACGCCGCCAGCAACAAGAGCGGGAACACCGCGAACACATACGGATACCCCGCTCGGGTGAAAAAAACGAAGCCGCACACCGCCGGCGCCGCCAGCGCCAACAGCCAGGTCATCCAGCTGCGCGGCATGCCCGGCGTCCACGTGTCCCGCCTCGGCCCGAACCACGCGCCCAGCAGCGGCGTCACCATCAGCGCCCCAAGCGCGTCGCCCACCCACCAGGTCAGCCAAAGTTTACCCGCCATCTCCACCGGCGCCGCCCCCATCCACTCCAGCGCCCCCACTCCCACGCTCGCGCTCGCCAGCGGCGCCACCGCCGCCGCCGTCACGAAGCCCGCCGGCTCCGCCAGCTCCCCCAGGCGCGTCGCCCGCCGCGTCACCGCGCCGATCAGCCACGCGCCCAGCACCGCCTCCAGCGTGTTGCCCGCCGCCACGCATACCGCCGCCGTCGCCGGCAGCGCGGTCGCCAGATTGGCCGCCAGCGCCCCGAGCAGCACCGCCGACCACATCCGCGCCCCGCGCGCATAGAGCAGCCAGATCGCCAGCCCCGTCGCCGGCCACACCGGCGACACGTTGCCGTGCATGCTGGCCATGTAGAGACCGCCCCGCGCGATCACAAAGTAGAGCGCGGCAAACCCCGCGAGCGCGATCCAACCCCGCCGGCCGCTGCGGCCGCCCGGCCTGTCACTGTTCGGTGGCAAAAACATCGATAGGGTGCGGGCGCTCACACACCCGTGTATACCTACGCGACAATTGTGAAAAACTTGAGCCGGAGCACGCTCTATCGCCTGCGCGGTTACCGCACCTCCGCCCCATCCCGCCTCCGCTCCGCCACGATTGGGCATTGAGCCGCCCCGCCCCGCCCGCGAAGGTCGCCGCCCGCCTCTCCCGTTTTTCCTCCGCGATGCCGCTTCTCCTGCTCGTCTCCCTCCTCTGGGCCTTCTCGCCCGGCCTCATCAAACACCACCTCGCCGACTTGTCCTGGCCGGCCGTCGCCGCCGTGCGCCTCGGGCTCACCTTCCTCGTCTTCGCCCCCTTCCTCCGCCCCGGCGTGCTCGCCAAACGCACCGCCGCCTGGCTCGCCGGCATCGGCGCCCTCCAGTTCGGGCTCATGTATCTGCTCTACCTCCAGGCCTTCCGCCACCTCCAGGGCCACGAGGTGTTTTTGTTCACCATCCTCACCCCGCTCTACGTCGTCCTGCTCGACTCGGCCCTGGACAACAAACTCGCCCCCCGCCACGCCGCCGCCGCCCTGCTCTCCGTCCTCGGCGCCGGGCTCATCATCCCGCGCGAGGTCGGCACCGCCAACATCATGACCGGCTTCCTCCTCGTGCAGGGGGCCAACCTCTGCTTCGCCGCCGGCCAGATCGCCTACAAACGCACCCGCCCCGCCCTTGCCCGCTGCGATGACGCCCACCTCTTCGCCTGGCTCGCCCTCGGCGGCTTCGCCGCCACCGTGCTCGTGGCCGCGCCCGCCCTCGATTTTTCCCTCGCCGGCTTCACGCCCACGCTCAACCAGTGGCTCGTCCTCGCCTTCCTCGGACTCGGCGCCAGCGGCGCGGGCTTTTTCCTCTGGAACAAGGGCCTCGCCCGGGTCAATGCCGGCACCCTCGCCGCGCTCAACAACGCCAAGATCCCCCTCGGCGTCGCCGTGTCCCTCCTCGTCTTTGGCGAGCCCACCCACCTCCCGCGCCTGCTCGCCAGCCTCGCCCTCCTCGCCGCCGCCGTCTGGCTGGCCGAGCGCACCCCACGCCCCGCCTGATACCCATCGCACAGGGAATTCAGGCTTTAGCGCAAGCACACCAAGGACCAAACCCAGTTCGCAACATATTGCCCTGCAAAGTCCTGTTCCTTTGCGCCCTTAGCGTTCTTTGCGTCAAAAATCCAAACCCCGAAGCCATCCGATCTCAGGTCTCAGGTTTCCGATCTCAGGTCTCAAGTTTCAAGGTCTCCGGTCTCTGGTTTCCGGTCTCAGGTTTCAAGGTCTCCGGTCTCTGGTCTCCGGTCTCAGGTTTCAGGTCTCCGGTCTCAGGTTTCAGGTCTCAGGTCTCCGCCTCTCCGCTTTTCAGCGCCTTCACCAGAACACCACGAAAAACGCCGCCACGCCTGCGATTACCGCCGCCCCCGCCCACTTCACCACCGGGTCGGCCTGGAGCGGGATGTCCTGCTTCACCGGCAGCACTCGAGCCTCCTTCAAAGGTGCCAGCCAGGTCATCGCCCCCATCACCACCGCCACCACCCCGAAGGCCACCAACACCTGAATAAGGAAATGCAGGCCGTGCGCCCCCTCGGTCGCCTGCAACACGCCGTAGGCCACCGGCCCCAGCACCAGCGCCACCACCCCGCACGCCGCCGGCGCCCTCGGCAGCAGGAAGGCCCCGAGGAAGGCCGCCACCACGCCCGGCCAGATGTAACCCTGAAACTGCTGGATGTAGTTAAACACCCCGCCGAACTTCGGATCATCCAGCATCGGCGCCAGCCCGCACCCGATCAGCACGCACGCCACCGTGATGATCCGCCCCACCCGCACCAGCCGCGCCTGCGTCGCCCCCGGCGCGATCCACGAACGGTAGAGATCCATCGTCGCAATGGTAGAGGCCGAGCTCAGCAGCGAGGCCAGCGTGCTCGTCACCGCCCCCGCGATCGCCGCATACACGAAGCCCCGCAGCCCCGACGGGATCAGCTGCGTCACCATGGTGGGAAACGCCGCGTCCGCCCGCCCCGCCAGTTGCTCCGCGTAGAGCTGCCCCGCCAGCAGGCCCGGCATCACCATCGCGAAGGGCACCAGCAGCCACAGCCCGCCCGCAAACACCATCCCCAGCTGGCCGTCGCGCAGCGAGCGTGCCGCCAGATTACGCTGCACGATGAACTGGTTCAGTCCGCAGTAGTAGATCATCACGATCCACATCCCGCCCACCACCGAGGTCCACGGCAGCTCCGGATGCGAGGCCGGCAACACCATGTGCAGGCGGTCCGCATTGTGCGCCGCAAACGCCTCCCAGCCCCCCACCGCGTTCAGCCCCAGCACGAAGATCAACAAACCCGCCGCCAGCAGCGCCAGCCCCTGCACCAAATCCGCCCACGCGATCGCCGCCAGCCCGCCTATGCCCGCATAGCCCGCGCCCAGCAGCCCGATCACCCACACCGCCGTGCCCAGCTCCATGCCCGTGATCGCCCGCAGCGCCACCCCGCCCGAATAGAGCACGGCCGGCAACATCACGCCCGCATAGATCACCACCGTCAGCGCCGCCATCAGCCCGCGCGCCGCCGCGTTGTAGCGATACTCCAGAAATTCCGGCATCGTGTAGATGCCCGCCCGCAGGAAACGCGGCAGCAGCGTGAACGCCACCACCACGATAAACACCGAGCCCATCAGCTGCCACGCGCTCACGGCCAAGCCCGGCCCGCCCGCCGCCTGCCCCGCCATGCCCACCATCTGCTCGGTCGAGATGTTTGCCGCCACGATCGAGATCCCGATCAAGGGCCAAGTCAGCCCGCGCCCCGCGAGAAAGAAGCCGTCGCTCCCCGCCTCCGCCGCCCCCGGCTTTTTCCGGCTCTTCCACAGGCCGAGCCCGACCACCGCCGCGAAAAACGCGACAAATACAAAAAAATCCCAAGGTCCGAGGTGCATAATAAAAAGAGGCGTGAATGTTCACGACTGCGAATCACACCGATACACACGGATAACATTCCGTGCATCCGTGCCCATCCGTGATAATCCGTGGTTAAATTTCCATTCCGGCGGTTTGTAATTTATATCAATCACTCAACTGCTTGAGGTTTTTTATACCAAGCGGATTAGTGACGCAAAGATCGCAAAGAAGCGCAAAGATCCAGGCCTTGGCGGTATTCGGTTAGTTCTTCGTGTCTTTGCGCTAAAATCCGAATCGATTGAGTGATTGATATCAGGCAAAGCCGCGAAGCGGCGAAAACAAACTAGCAACGTATTAAAAGTTCAGCGGTCCGAACCTTTGCGTCCCTTGGCGTTCTTTGCGTCAAAAACCCAAAAGCCGAAGATATTAGCATTAGCCGTTAACAAAAACGCCCCACGCTCTCACGAGTCGCGGGGCGCACTAGATCAGTAT
>JALOTV010000267.1 GCA_025457685.1 Opitutaceae bacterium | reverse complement strand
GTTCATGCTGCGCGCCTTCGCAGTGGGATCGCTGATCGCCGCCGTCTGCGCCGTGCTCTCCTGTTTCCTCGTGCTGCGCGGCTGGTCGCTCATGGGCGATGCCGTTTCCCACGCCGTTTTGCCAGGCATCGTCCTGGCCTACATCGTCGGCCTGCCCCTCGCGGTCGGGGCCTTCGCCAGCGGTCTCCTCTGCGCGACCGCCACGGGCTGGATCAAACGCCACACCCGCGTGAAGGAAGACACCGTCATGGGCGTGGTCTTCACCGGGCTCTTCGCCCTCGGCTTGATCCTGCACGTCAAAACCCCCGGCGACCTGCACCTCGACCACATCCTCTTCGGCCACTTGCTCGGCATCGAGCGCCCCGCGCTTATCCAAGCCGTCACCCTTTCCTGCCTCGTCCTTGGCGCGATTCTCCTGCTGCGTCGCACCTTGCTGCTCGCCGCCTTCGATCCCGGCCAGGCCCGGGCCCTGGGCATGAACCTGCGCCTGCTCGATACCTTTCTGCTCATCCTGCTCGCGCTCGCGATCGTCGCCGCCCTCCAAGCCGTGGGCATTGTGCTCGTGGTCGCCATGCTGGTCACGCCGGGTGCCACCGCGTTAATGCTCGCCCGCCGCTTCGACCGCATGCTGCTGGTCGCGGTGACCGTCGCGGTGGGCTCCACCCTCGCCGGTGCCTACGTCAGCTTCTTCGCCGGCGCGTCCACCGCTGCCTGCATCGTGCTCACCCAGGCCGCGATGTTTGTCGCCGCCCTGTGCTTCGCTCCGGGCAAAGGCCTGCTGCGCCGCAGCGCCGCCGTCTAAATTGCATCGGAACCACAGGGCCTTCTTTGCGTCACTTCGCGTCCTTTGCGTCACAATATCCGCCCGCCCGCGCTCGCCGCGCTACCCGCCCGCCAACACGACGCGAAACCCCGCCTCGCGCAGCACGCGCGAGACCACCTCGCGCTGATCACCTTGGATCTCGATCTCTCCGTCCTTGACCGTGCCGCCGCAACCGGCCGACGAGCGCATCTTTTTGCACAGCGCTTCCTTCTCCGGCAGCCCGATTCCGACAAAGCCACGCGCCACCGTCACTGTCTTGCCTCCGCGTCCCGCCGTGGTGCGCAACACATCCACCCGTCCGCGATTTTTTTCCTTGGCCGCCGGCTCGCCCGACTTCGTCGCTTCGCCGCCGCCCGAGTTGCCCGGCCCGGCCGGCAAATTGGCCAACTTATCCAGCCCGCCAAAGGCGGACGCGAAGGGATTCTGGCCCAACTCCGCGCCGCCCCCCGTCGAGATTTTCCCTTTTTCCGGCCGGCTCATCGCACGCCCTCCGCCGCAGTTTCCGCCCCCGGCTTCGCCGCGCGCCCTCCACAGACGCCGACGGGAATATCTTCGGCCCCACCCAAAAACATCGCCGCCTTCGCGTAACTCCGACGTTCAAGGAAATGAAGCAGTTGCGGATGCAGCGTCATGCGTCCACGAGCCGCGAAATCGTCCAGTTTGGCCATCTCCCGCGCGATGACCGGAGCATTAGAATTTTTAATCGCATCCAAGAGTGCGATAAGAGCCGCTTTGATTTCAAGTTCCATGAGGTGCTATTCGATTAATTAACGTCATAGTGTCAGACGTTTAGTAGAACTCAAACCTCCGCTTGCGTCCCTTCCTCCCTTGAGCGGCCGCATGCCTTGCGTAACTGTCTCCCCTTTCCCGTTTCTTCCCCTTCGCTATTATCAGACCGGCTAACACCCCAGTCCTTCCCTTTCCGTCAAAACCCTCCATGCACTCCGTTCCTCTCGCCGCCCGCGACAACTCCGACCTCATCGAGGCCGCCTACGCCCAATGGCTGGATAATCCCGATTCGGTCGATCCCACATGGCGCGCGTTTTTCCAAGGCTTCACCCTGGGCAACACCCACGCCGCGCCCGGCGGCAAACCCACCGCCGCCGCCGCCTCCGCCGCAGGAGTCCACGTCATCGACTCCTACAAACAGGCCCAGATCATCCGCTACATCAACGCCCACCGCTCCCACGGTCACCTCGAGGCCCACCTCGACCCGCTAGGCGAAAAACCCGCCCCCCATCCCAAGCTCTCCCTCGCCCATTTCGGCCTCGGCGAAGCCGACCTCGACGAGAGTTTCACCCTCACCAACTTCCAAGGCGGCGGTCAGCGCAAACTCCGCGACATCGTCTCCGCGGTGAAAAACACCTACTGCGGCACCATTGGCGTGGAGTTCATGCACGTGCAGGACCACGACGCCCGCGAATGGCTGCAACGCCGCATGGAGGCAGTCGAGAACACACCCTCTTATAGCAAAAATCAAAAGACCCGCATCCTCCGCCGTATCCACAAGGCCGAGCTCTTCGAAAAGTTTCTCCACACCAAGTTTGTCGGCCAGAAACGCTTCTCCCTCGAAGGCGGCGAGACCATGATCGCCGCGCTCGACTCCGTCATCGAGCACTGCGGCGACCTCGGCGTAGAAGAGATCGTCATGGGCATGGCACACCGCGGCCGTCTCTCCGTCCTCACCAACATCCTCCGCAAACCTTTCGAGGTTCTCTTCGAACAGTTCTCGGAAAATTACATCCCCCACACCGTCGCCGGCGATGGCGACGTGAAGTATCACCTGGGCTACGAATCCGAGCTCAAGACCACCTCGGGCAAGACCGTCGAGGTTCGCCTCGCCGCCAACCCTTCCCACCTCGAGATCGTCAACCCCGTGGTCGAGGGCAAAGCCCGCGCCCGCCAGCGCATCCGCGGCGACACCGAGCGCAAGCGCGTGTGCCCGCTTCTTATCCACGGCGACGCCGCCTTCGCCGGCCAGGGCGTGGTGGCCGAGACGCTCAACTTCTCCCAGCTCCCCGGCTACCGCACCGGCGGCACCCTGCACTTCGTGGTCAACAACCAGATCGGTTTCACCACCCTGCCGCAGGACTCCCGCTCCACCCGCTACTGCACCGACGTCGCCAAGATGATCGAGGCCCCCGTCTTCCACGTGAATGGCGACGACCCCGAGGCGGTCTGCTTCGTCACCTCCCTAGCCCTTGAGTTCCGCTGCCTCTTCCAGCGCGACGCCGTGGTGGACATGTATTGCTACCGCAAGCACGGCCACAACGAGGCCGACGAGCCCGCCTTCACCCAGCCCACGCTCTACAAGAAGGTCGCCGCCCACCCGGCCATCTCGACCCTCTACACCCAGCGCCTCGTCGCCGCCGGCACCCACACCCAGGCCGACTCCGACGCCATCAAGGCCGAATACTCCGCCGCCATGGAGGCCTCGCTCGAAAAGGCCAAGCAGGCCGAGATCCAGCGCAAATCCGCCGGCGAAAAGGGCGACCCCTTCCGCGACTCCAATCCCGTCTTCCAGGCTGGCTACTCGCACGCGCCCGTCCCCACCGCCGTATCCAAAGAGCTGCTACAAAGCGTGGTCGAGGCCGTCACCCGCGTGCCCGCCAACTTCACCCCCAACCCCAAGATCAAGCGTCTGCTTGAGCAGCGCGCCGCCCTCCTCACCGGTGGCGCCGCCGACTGGGCCATGGGCGAGACCCTCGCCTTCGGCACCTTGCTCGCCGAGGGCACGCCCGTCCGCCTCTCCGGCCAGGACTGCGAACGCGGCACCTTCAGCCACCGCCACGCCGTGCTCTACGACATGGAGACGCGCGAGCGCTACGTCCCGCTGCTCAACCTCTCCGATAGCCAGGCCAAGTTCTGCGTTTACAACTCCCTCCTCTCCGAGGCCGCCGTGCTCGGCTTCGACTACGGCTACTCGCTCGATTACCCACAGATGCTCTGCATCTGGGAGGCCCAGTTCGGCGACTTCGCCAACGGCGCCCAGGTCGTGATCGACCAGTTCATCGTCTCCGGCGAGTCCAAGTGGCAGCGTGTCTCCGGCATCACCCTCCTCCTGCCGCATGGCTATGAGGGCCAGGGTCCCGAGCACTCCTCCGCCCGCCTCGAGCGTTTCCTCCAGCTCTGCGCCGAGGACAATATCCAGGTCTGCAACATCACCACCCCGGCCAACTACTTCCACGCCCTGCGCCGCCAGATGAAGAGCGACCTGCGCAAGCCGCTCGTCGTCATGTCCCCCAAGAGCCTGCTGCGCAATCCGCTCGCCGTCTCCAAACTCGAGGACTTCACCACCGGCCACTTCGAGGAGATCATCGAGGACGCCCACGCGCCCAAGAAGGCCCGCCGCCTCATCCTCTGCTCCGGCAAGGTTTATTACGATCTCCACTCCTACCGCGTGGCCAACGGCATCGACGACGTCGCCATCGTGCGCGTCGAGCAGCTGTATCCGCTCCACCACGACAAGCTCGCCCAGATCGCCAAGGCCCACGCCAAGGCCGACCTCGTCTGGGTGCAGGAAGAGCCGCAAAACATGGGCGCATGGTCCTACATCGCGCCCGAGCTGGAGACTGTGTTCGGCCGTAAGGC
>JALOTV010000266.1 GCA_025457685.1 Opitutaceae bacterium | reverse complement strand
AGGGCGGTGAAGGCGCGCCAAAGCTCGCCGTGGGCGAAGACGCGCGAGGCGTCGAGCGCGGCGGACTCGGCGAGTTCCGGGTAAACGCTCTGGGCGTGAAAAACGGCGATAATCGCCAGCAGCCAGACCAGCGGGCCGAGCGGAATGCGGCGGTTGGCGGCAGGGCCCGCGAAGGCGAGTTCGGCGGGGGCGCGCGGAGGCCAGTCGGTGGATTCGTGGTCGAAGAGCGCGAGCTGGTGCCGCGCCTCGGGGAGCAAGTCGGGCGTCACGCGCAGGTGGTGGCCATCGGGCGCGGCGACGAGCCAGCACTCCGCGCCCATGGCGAGCAGGACGAAGCTGTGCTCGAAGGCGTCGCGGTGGCTCGGGTAAATGCCGGCGACAAGGGTGTCGGCCGGGAAGGCGTTTTCAGGCGGCGGGTCGTCCGGCGCGGACGGCGGCTCGGGCGCGTGCATGGCGTCTGGCCGAGCGCGGTCAGCGGCGGATCACTTGGCCGAGGGCCACCACTGGTAGAGGAAAAAGTAAACGAGCACCCCGGTGACGCTGACGTAATACCAGATGGGGAAAACGATGCGCGCCCACTTCTTGTGGCGCTCGAACTGGCCGGTGAGCGCGAGGTGGAAAGTGCGCGGGACGAGGTAGGCGATGCTGATGGCCAGAATCACGTGGGTGAGGAGCATGGCGTAGTAAACGACGCGGATGCCGCCCTCGCCGCCAAACTGGGTGTGGATCGCCTCGCCCGCGCCGGCGGCGGCGCCTTTGAGGGCCTTGTGCGTGAGGTAGCCGACGAGAAAAACCGCCGAGACCACGCCGGCGGAGAGCATGCAGGCGCGGTGGGCGATCTTGTTGCCCGACTTAATGAAGATGAAACCGGCGGTCATCAGCGCGGTGGCGAGGGCGTTCAGGCCCGCGTTGAGGGCGGGGATGTCGTTCAAGGTCATGGCGTGAAAAAGTAGAGCCGATCGATCACAAGCGCGCCGAGTTGCAGGGGCAGCCAGGCGATGGAGGCGAAGAAAAGTTTGCGCGCGGCGGCGTCACGGGTGGCGGGGCGCAAGAAGGCGTAGGCGCGGTAGAGGAACCACGCGCCGAGCACGGTGGTGAACACGGCGTAGCCTACGGTGGCTAGGCCGAGCACGGCCGGCAGCAGGCAGAGCGCGATGAGCGCGAAGGCGTTGAGCAGGGACCAGCGTGCGACCGCGCCGCCCTCGGTGTCGCGGGTGGTGAGGAGGGGGAAGTTAACCCGGGCGTAGTCCTGGCGGTGCGTCCACGCGACGGCCATGAAGTGGGGGATCTGCCAAGTGGCGAGCACGCCGAAGAGGATCCAGCCCAACGCGCCGACTTGCACGCGACCACCCTCGGCGGCGGCCCAGCCGATGAGCGGCGGGAAGGCGCCGGCGATGGCCCCGAGCTCGGTGGACCAGCGCGAGGCGCGCTTGGCGGGAGTGTAAACGGCGAGGTAGCTAACTATGGTGGCGAGCGCGAAGAAGGCGGCGAGGCCGTTGACCTGCGCGAAGAGGCAGCCGAGCCCAAAGGCGCTGAGGCCCCAGCCGAGCACGAAGGCGTTGCCCGGAGGCATACGGCCGGCGGGCAGGGGACGGTCGGCGGTGCGGTGCATGCGCGCATCGGTGTCGGCCTCCATCCACTGGTTCACGGCGGCCACGCCACCGGCGCAGGCGCAGGTGCCGAGGCAGAGAAAAACAAACTCGCGCGGGTGCCAGCCCGGGCGGGCGGCGGCGTAGCCGACCAAGGTGGTGAGCACAGAGAGGAAACTCAGGCGCGGTTTGGTCAGCTCGAGGAGGTCGCCAAACGAGGAACGGGGCGCGCCGGCGGACGAGCCGGGGGAGGATTCAACGCTCATACAGAAGTCGCGGAGCGCAGCGGACGGTGCATCCAGAAAGCGAGGAGGAAGGCGGTCGCGAGGGTGAGCGCGCCGACGATCACGTGGCCGGTGGTGTAGTAGGCATCGCGATAGGTGAGCACGGTGGCGGCGCCCAAGGTGATTTGCACGCCGAGCAGGACGACCAAGGCGCCGGCCAGACGACGTAGCCCTGCCGATGCGGCCGCCTGGCGCCAGACTGCAATGGCCAGCGATACGATGGCGACGGTGAGCACGACCGCCATGACGCGGTGGGCGAAATGGATGCCCACGCGGAAGTCCCACGCGGCGGGCAGCCAGTCGCCCGAGGTCGTGCTCTGGGGGAAGGAGGGGATGGCGAGGCCGGCCATGTTGTGCCGCATGACGGCGGCGATGACCAGTTGGGCCACGACGAGCGCGACCAGCCCGGTGGCGGCGCGGCGAAGGCAGGCCGGCACGGCCTGTTGGGCGCCGTCGAGCCAAGCGCGGGACTGGGAGGCGGCTACGGCGAAGAGCACGCAGACGTAAAGCTGGGCGAGGATGCCGTGCGGGATGGTGAGCATCTGGCCTAGCGTGAGGTCAAAACCGGGCACGGCGATGGAATCGAGCAGGACGCGTTTGCCGCCTATCATCCCTTGCACGACGACGATGGCGAGCGCGGCCCACCCCAGCCGGCGCACCCAGGCACGGGGCTCGGTTTTGTGCAGCCAGACCACGGTGCCGATGGCGAGCATGCCCATGACCATGCCAAAGAGACGATGCGAGTGCTCGGCGAACATGTAGATGTCGCGCAGCCAGCCCTCGGGGTTGATGGAGCCGTTGGAAAGCGGCCAGTCGGGGAAAGCCATGCCCGCGCCGATGCTCGTGGTGAAGGCGCCCATGGTGACGACGACAAACACCCACGCGGCGGAGGCGGTGGCAAACCAGGACAGGCCGCGGCGGTAGGGCGCGGAGGCCGGCCCCGGGGAGGAGGCGGCGGACGGATAGGGCGGAGAGGAGAGCGCGGACGAGGCCATGAGCGTTGCGAATCGCGGAAGGAAGGGCAGAAACTAGAATCCGCAATGCCTTTGACAAACGTTTACCCTCGGCGAATGGGTGCGCGCATGAAGCGGATGGTGTTGCAATTTTCTGCGGTGAGTGTGGCGGCGACGGCCCTTGGCCTGGGGATGTTGCTTGCCGGATGCGGTCGCGCCCCGGAGGCGCCGGCCGAGGCCGCGCAGGCGGACGGCTCGGTGCGGCATCCCGTGCGCGGCACGGTCGTGGCGGTGATGGCGGAGCGCGGCACGCTGCTGGTGGATCACGAAGAAATCGCGGGCTACATGCCGCGCATGACGATGGAGTTTCACGTCGGCGCGGGCGATCTGGCCTTGGCCAAGGAAGGAGCCGGCCTGACCGCGAACTTGGTGGAGGAGCCGGGCGGGAAATTCCGGCTGGAGGGAGTGTGGTGGGTGGATCCGGTGGCGCAGGCGGCTGTGCGGCAGGCGGCCGCGGCCCTGCGCGAGGACACAAACATCCGGGGACGCGCGGCCTACCGCGAAGTCGGCGAAAACCTGCCGGACTTTGCTCTCTACGATCAGACCGGCTCGGTGGTGTCGGCGGCGAAATGGCGCGGCAAACAGATCATGTTGAACTTCATCTTCACCCGCTGCCCGGTGGCGACGATGTGCCCGGCGGCGACCGCGAAGATGATGGAGACGCAGGCGCTGGCGAAGGAGGCGGGCGTGCCCAATCTGGAACTCGTCTCGATCACGCTCGACCCGGAATACGACACCCCCGGCGTGCTCAAGGAGTATGCCGATGCGCGGGGAATCGACACCTCGAATTTTTCGTTCCTCACCGGACCGGAGGGAGCGATAAAGGACCTCTTCCGGCAGTTTGGCATCCTCACCGAGATGAAGGGCGGCGTGCTTAGCCACACCTTGGCTACGCTGCTTATCAACGAGCAGGGCAAAATCGTGTGGCGGGCGGATGGCACCACGTGGGCGCCGTCGGAGTTTGTCGCCAAAATGAAACGCTAAGCGGCGAGTAGCGCACGACGAACATGAGCAATGAATCACACATGAACGCCGCCGCAGCAGGCGCGGATGCGACGGTGAACTGGCGCGGCGCGGCGGTCATCACGGCGGCGGCGCTGGCCTTGTATGCGGGATTTCGCGCCCTGCCGACCGGCACCAACCTGCATCACATGGACTTTCAGGTGAGCGGGGCCAACGCGCTCGAAATGTGCGACCCGACCAACCCGCAATTCATCCCCGTGGTGGAGGCGCGCTCGCCGGTGCGGCTGACCTTGAAACCCGCGGACGGTGTGTCGCCGGCGGCGGGCAACGAAACCCGTTTCGTGCTCACGCTTGCGACCTCGGGCGGCCGACCCATCGGGCCGGTGGATCTGGCGACGGTGCACACGCGCAAGCTGCACCTCCTCGTGATCGATCCCTCCCTGGGCGACTACCAGCACCTTCATCCCGATCCCGGCGCGCGGCCCGGCGAATGGGTGTTCGCGCACACGCCCCGGGCGGGCGGCAACTACCGCGTGTTTGCGGATTTCACGCCCACCGCGACGGGACGCGGGCTGTATTCGTTTACCGAATACGA
>JALOTV010000265.1 GCA_025457685.1 Opitutaceae bacterium | reverse complement strand
GTGGGCGATCACGGCGTCGATGGCGTCCTGGGTGTCCACGAAGGTGGCGCGGTGTTTGGCGGCGAGGCGGCGCACGATGGCGCCGTATTCGTCCATGCGGGCGCGCATGGGGTCGGCGCGGTGAGTTTCGAAAAAGAACGGCGTGGCGAGGAGCAGGCGCTCGGGCGCGGCCAAGGTGGCGAGGGTGCGCGTGGCGAGGTCGTCGAGGGTGCGCTCGTATTCGTCGGGCAGGACGTGGGTCTCGGTGCGCAGCGGGGTGTCGAACTGGCGCCAGACGTCGTTGACCCCGATCATGACCGAGACGGTATCGGGCTTGAGGTCGAGGACGTCGGTCTGCCAGCGCCCGGCGAGGTCGCGGACGGTGTGGCCGGAGGTGCCGCGGTTGATGACGCGGACGCGGGCCTCGGGGCGGGTGGCGAGGAGCCAGGACTCGACGAGGGAGACGTAGCCGCGTCCAAGGCCGGCGGTGCCCCAGGGGGCGGGCTCGCCCATTGGTTCGCGGCCGGCGTCGGTGATGGAGTCGCCGATGAAAAGGAGGCGGGAGTGGGCGGGGAGAAGCATGGCGAAGCGGTCAGACTGCGAGGAGGGAATGGAGGATGTCGAACGCCACCGGCGGGCAGGTGGGTGGAATCTGTGCGGATCTGTTAACGGAAGTGGGTGGCAGGCGTGGAGGCTGGATAGCATCCGATCTTCACATGACGAGACGCGGGATTGATCCTGAGGTTGTTTTCCGATTCAAGTCCCGGAACTTCGACCGTGAAAAGCCATGATATGGAATTACATGCAAATCATGTGAGGGAGGTGACTAACGAGGGTGACAACCTTGTATGGCCGTGGCTTTACGCGGGTGTCTTTGTGGTGTTGATCGCGGTGACCGCCGGATTTTCCTGGTTGTGGCAGGCCGAGGCGGAGCGGTGGATCGCAGAAGACGGACCGGTGGAGATGTTATCCGCCGCGGGCTATCTCGCGTGCGGTGCCCTGGTGTGGTTGTGGGCGGGTAAAAAGGTCGTCCACCAGTGGGACGTGCAGATCATCCTCCTGGCGATGGCGCTCCGCGAACTGGATTTTCATTCGCGGTTCACGGTGATGAATGTGACCAAGCTTCGGTTTTTCACTTCGGCATCGGTTCCGTGGGTCGAAAAAACGATCGGTTTGGCGGTGGTCGCGGTGTTGGCTGCCGCCTTGGTGAGCTTCGGGCGCAAACATGCGGATTCCGCGTGGCGTGGCTTGAGGACGTGTTCCGCGGTCGTTTATGGGGTGGGGCTCGGTGTGTTCACCGCCATGGGGTCCAAGTTGATCGACGGGTTGCCGAGAAAGCTGCAGGCGGTGGGCGTCGATACGCCCGAGTGGCTGCGTCGGGTATCCTGCAACGCGGAGGAAATTTTCGAGCTGGGCATTCCGCTGCTCTTCATCCTTGCGGTGCTGTTTCTCATCCGCGCGGAGAGACGTGCCGACGTGGAGGCGCTGGAAGGGCGGCGGACAGGATAAGGCTCCGCCGTTCCGCTACGAGAGCTTTTGGCGGGCGGGGCTCCAGCAGGTGGTGCGGCCACCGATGGTGGCGCGTTCGAGCGGTTGCTTGGTGCGCGGGCAAAGGCCGCCGTCTTCCCAGCGGTGCTGGAAAAGCCAGGTCTTGGGCGGATCGGGCCACTCGGGGGTGTCGGCCGCGCCGATGAGGCGCAGGGCCTCGCGGGCGACCCAGACGGTCTCGGCGTGGAGCTTTTTGACCTCGACGGGCGACAGGTCGCCGCAGCGGCGGGCGGGATGGAGGGCGGCGCGCCAGAGGATCTCGTCGGCCATCCAGTTGCCGATGCCGGGGAACTGTTCCTGCATGAGCAGCACGGCCTTCAACGGCGCGCGGGCGCGGCGTCGCAGAAAAGTGGATACGGCCTCGAGGGTGAAGGCGGGCGAGGTGACGGCGGGGGCGATCTCGGTCCACCAGGCGGGGGCGTCGGGGCCGGCGTGGAACTGGATGCGGCCGAACATGCGGAAATCGGAAAACACGAGCGACTGGCGGGCGGCGGGCTGGTCGAGGATGAGGTGGTCGCGTTTCTCGTCGGGCAGGCCGGCGGGGCGCACGGTGAGCTCGCCGGTCATGCCGAGGTGGATGCCGAGCCAGAGCGGGGTGCGGGCGCGGTCGGCGGCGGTGAGGCGGAAGAGCATCTGCTTGGCGGCGGCCTCGGACGAATCGAGCCGCGCGCCGGGGAGATGTTTCGCGAGCAGGGCGGGATCGGTGGTCTTGAAGACGCCGGCGCGCGGGTGGAGACGCACGGTGGCGACGGGGTGGCCGAGGCCGGGATTCCAGCGGCGGCGGACGTATTCGACTTCGGCGAGTTCGGGCATGGCGCGCTACGGGAATGCCGGATGCGGAAAAGCTCAAGCGGTCGGCGTCGAGGAAACGGATGCGGCGGAGGCGCGGTGCGGTTCGAGGAGCGCGGAGGCTGCGAGGGTGTCGAGGAGGGGGCGCTCGGTGGCGTCGAAGTGTTCGCGTGCACCGTCGAGGGTGGCGAGCAAGGCGCGGGCGGGGGCTTCGAGGGGAATCATCTCGTGCCAGGTGTTGACGACGGGGAGGTCGCGCGCGGCCATGAGGCGGGCGAGGCGGGCGGCGTGTGGTGAAGTGGGCGAGGAGGCGCAGTCCAGCCCACTGTCGATCAGGAAGTCCACCAGGCGGCGTCCGCAGGCGTCGAGCAGGCGGGAGAGCAGGGGCGAGTCGAGGTCGGCGGGGGCATCGACGCGGGAGGCCGCGAGGAGGCGGCGCACGGAGGCGTGCAACTCGGGGTAGGCGAGGCGGCGCGGCCAAGCGGCGGACAGGACGGTGAAGAGCGCCTTCACGAGCGGGTCCTGACTCTCGAAGGCGAGGGGGGAGCCGGCGCCGAAGCGCACGGGCGCGCCGGGGGCGAGCGAGGGCAGGCCAAGGGGCGGGTGGAGGGGCGTGCCGAACACACAGTCGCGAAGGGCGGCGGGGTCGGGGTCGCGGTGCAGGCGCGTGCCGGCGCGGTGGAGCAGGCTGGCGCGGAAAGTGCGGTTGCGCAGGTAGTCGAGGTGTTGCTCGAGCAGGAGCCGGTCGTGGGAGAACTCGGCAAGAGCGGAGCGGGCGGTGGCGGGGAGAAGCTCGGCGAACATGGTCTCCCACTCGGCCTCGGCGAGGTAGGCGAGGCCGTGCTCGGCGGCCCAGGCGGTGAATTGGAGGAAGTAGCAGGGGTCGTTCACGCCCTCGAGGTCGTCGTGGTAGAGGTGCTCGGGACGTTTTTTTCGCAGGCTGGCGATGATCTCGCGGTTGAGGCCGGCGTGGGACTCGGGGCGGCCGTCGAGGAGGCGTTCGAGGCTGGCGAGGGCGGCGTGGGCGGAGGCGATGCGCGCGGCGGGATCGGTGGCGGGGCCGGCGCGGAGGAGCATGAGCTCGCGGAGCGCCTCGCGTTGTTTCCAGCCGGGGTAGGTGTTGTAGCTGATGTAGGCGAGGCCGCGGGGCGAGAGGGCCCGGGCGCAGAGGGCGAAGAGGGCCGACTTCACGTCGTCGGGCACCCAGGAGAGAAAGCCGTGGGCGATGAGGTAGTCGACGGAATCCGGCCCGGGGTCGTAGGTGCGGAGGTCGGCGCAGACGAACTCGATGTTGTCCAGGCCGGCGTCGGCGGCGAGGGCGCGGCCGCGCGCGATCTCGTGGGCGGAAAAATCTACGCCGACGAAGCGCGCCTCGGGGAAACGTGCGGCGAGGGGCAGGAGGTTGTTGCCCTGGGCGCAGCCGATTTCGAGCACGCGGGCGCCGCGGACGGGCGGAGGGACGAGTCCAAAAAGCCGCGCGATGGCGGCCTGGCGCGCGGGGTGCGTGCGGCTGAAGGCTCCGCCGGGATAGGAGACCTCGGCGTAGTGGTGGCGGACGGGATCGCCGTCGGGCGGCGGGGCGGGGGGCGGGATCAAGCGAGGCGGCGGGCGCGGCGGCGGAGGCAGGCGCCGCCGAGGGCCGCGAGGCCGAGGAGCGCGGCGAAGGCGGCGGGTTCGGGGACGGCGGTGGTCTGCCCGGCTTCGATGGGTGCGCCGGGGATGCTGTTGTAGGCCCACTGGTGCAGGGTGCCAAAGCTGCGATCGGTCGAGAAGGATACCTCGGCCCAGCCGAAGAGGGAACCGCCGGGGGTCTGGTAACTGAAACCGTAGTAGTGGCTCGTGGACGTGGCGGCAACCAGATCGCCGGGGTGGACGCCTTGGTAGTTCAGGGAAGAGTCGATGGTGCCGCCGGAGGCGACGGGGGCGTCTTGGTAAAGGAAGGCGATATCGGGGTCGGTCTTTTGCGAGGCGATGCCGCCGATGCTGATGCTGGCGTCGGATTTTCCTTCGGGAAAGTAGAAGAGGTAGGCCTCGGCGTCGTCGGGGAGCGTGTTCTGGTTGAGGTCGAGGAGGGCCTGGGGCGTGCCGGAGTTGACGGTCTGGTTGAGGACGCCGCTCCAGATGATTTGGGCG
>JALOTV010000264.1 GCA_025457685.1 Opitutaceae bacterium | reverse complement strand
TTTACCGCGGATTACGCGGAGCTGCGCGGATAAAAACCGTCTCGACTGATGGGCTCGGAAAATCCGCGTCCATCCGCGCCCATCTGCGGCTAAAACTCAGCCTTCGAGCCCCAGATCCTCCGCCAGCCCGAGGTGCAGGTTCATGCACTGGATGGCCGCGCCCGAGGCGCCTTTGCCGAGGTTGTCGAGTCGCGCCATGACCACCGCCTGCTCGGCGTGGCCAAAGACCGCGAGGTCGCAGCGGTTGGTGCCGTTGCAGGCCTGCACGTCGAAGAAGCCGCCCTCGAGCACGCCCTCGTCGCCAAAGGGCAGCACGCGCACGAAACGCTCGCCGGCATAGGTCTCGGTCAACGCGTGATGCAGGGCCTGCGGGGTGGGCGCGGCCGGCAGCGCATGCAGGGGCAGCGGCACCGTCACCGCCAAGCCCTGGTAAAACGCCGCGACCACGGGATTGAAAATCGGCGCGCGATCCAGCCCGGTGTGCACGCGCATCTCGGGCAGGTGTTTATGCATCAGCGCGAGCGCGTAAGGACGCGGGCTTAGCAGGGCCGAGGGCACGGGCGACTGCTCGTAGTCAGCGATCATTTTTTTGCCGCCGCCGCTGTAGCCGGTCAGCGAGAAACACGAGAGCGCGAAGTCGCTCGGCACCAGCCCGCGCTGCACCAGCGGGCGCATCGCGAGGGCAAAGGCCGTGGCGTGGCAGCGCGGTAGGCCGCGCCGAGCTCGGGCACGCCGTAGGTCCAGCCCTCGGCGACGCGGTGCGCGGTCGAGGCGTCGATCACGCAGGTGCGGGGATTGGTCACGAGCGCGGCCGATTCCTTCGCCGCCGCGTCGGGCAGACAGAGAAAGGCGATGTCGGCCGCGTTCAGGCACTCGGCGCGCGCCGCCGTGTCCTTGCGCCGCGCGGGATCGATCTCTCGATGTCGGCGCGCGCCGCCAGGCGCTCGAAAATCTGCAACCCCGTGGTGCCCTCCTGTCCGTCGACGAATACCTTGGTTTTCATGGCGATGATTGGGCTCATAGTCCCGCCCGCCCCGCGCGGGCTCAAGGCCGGAATCACGCGGCCCGTCGCCCAAGCAGGCCGCCCTCAGCCCGCCTCGCTCAACCGTGCGATCACGGCGGGCAACAGGGCGTGCTCCGCCGCGTGGATTTTTTGCGCGAAGCTTTCCTCCAGCGTATCCGTCTCCTCGATACGCACCGCCGCCTGGTCGAGGATGGGCCCGCCGTCCACCTCCGCCGTTACCCGGTGCACGGTGCAGCCGGCGATCTTCACCCCGCGTCGCCAAGCCTGGCCGATGCCGTCCAGCCCGGGGAAACTGGGCAACAGGCTGGGATGGAGGTTGATGATCTTGCCCTCAAAGGCGGCGAGGAAGCGCGGTTTGATCACGCGCATGAAACCCGCCAGCACCACCAGATCGGGCCGGCAGGCCATGATCGCCGCGATGTAGTGTTCCTCCGCCGCGCCATCGAGCTTGGTCTTGAAGGGAGCGGCGTCGAGGAAGGCCGCCTCGACTCCGAAACGCGGCCCGAGCGCAAGGATGCCCGCGTCGGGCTTGTCCGCGAAGATCTGCACCACCCGCGCGCGACCGAGCCGGCCGGCCTGCTGGGCGAGAAGAATGGCCTCGGCGTTGGAGCCGCGACCTGAACCAAGAATGACGACGCGCATGGGAAAACCACCACCTTGGCGCGTTCCCGCGCGCCACGTCACGACGTTTTCTCCGCCGCGTTCGCGCCCTTGCGACGCCCGGTTGCGTAGCCTCCTCGGTTGCGAAGTGGGCGCACTCGGGTATGCGTGCGGGGCCTGTCACATCTCACCATGAAACGCCTCCTCGCCCTCGCCGGGCTCTTTATCGCCATGTTCTCCCTTTCTTCCGCCAATCCCGTGAAAGTCGGCGCCGATGCGCCCCTCGCCTCCGCGACCGACCACACCGGCGCCGTGGTCAACCTCGCCGACGTCTACGCCGCCCAGCCCTACACGCTGGTTTATTTCTACCCGCGCGCCGACACCCCCGGCTGCACCGCCCAGGGCTGCTCCCTGCGCGACGCCTACACCGTCCTGACTGAAAAAGGCGTCGCCGTCGTGGGCGTGAGCACCGACTCCGTCGCCGCCCAGGCCGCCTTCCGCCAGAAATACTCGCTGCCCTTCACCCTCCTCGCCGACACCGAGAAAGTCGTGCTCAAGGCCTTCGGCGTCGGCTCGACTTTCGGTTTCTCCAGCCGCCAGGCCTACCTGATCAAGGACGGCAAAGTCGTTTACGCCGACCACAAGGGCTCCACCAAGAACCAGGCCGACGACATCCTGAAGTTCCTCGCCACCGCCGACTGAGCCGCGCCCGACACGCGCCCTCGATTTGCCGCCACCGGCCTGCGCCGGTGGCTTTTTTGCGGCCCGACCGCCCGCTCTGCGCACACATCAGGCTGGAAAACCCCGCCCGCGCCGGCTCACCTGCCCGACCGTGCGTCCCCGCACGTCGCCCGCACCGTGCCGCTCGAAAACGAGTTTTGCGTCGGCCTCGACCTGCTCGCCGACCGCATCGCCCGGGCCGAACGCAAGGCCCACCGCGCCAAGCTGGCCAACCTCGCCTTCGTCCAGGCCGAGGCCGCGCTTTTCCTCTCCGCGCTCGCCGTCCTGCCCAGGCCGCCCCGCCTCCGGCGCGTGTTTGTCCTTTTCTCCGACCCCTGGCCCAAGCGCCGCCACTGGAAGCACCGCGTGCTACAGTCCTCCCTGCTCGACACCCTTGCCCCCCTGGCCACCGCCGACGCCGAGCTGCACTTCCGCACCGACCATCCCGATTACTTCGCCTACGCGCAGGAAGTCGTCTCCACCCACGCCCTGTGGAGATTGGCCACGCCCACCGAGGCCCCCTGGCCCTTCGAGCACGTCTCGGTCTTCGAGGAACGGGCCCTCGCCGGCGCGCCTCAGTCCTTCACCGCCCGTCGCGTATAAGCACAACTGTGCTGATGCGGTTTTGTGCTAATGACGCCGCTTTGCGCCGCGCCGCCGGTGTTTCGAAGATTGACGAGCCCTCTCGTGGCTACCTAGTTCCTGCTCTTTTCCCCTCTTTCCATGGCCCTCCGCGTCACCACCACCGTCCTCAAAACCATCGCCGCGTTGCCACCGTCCTCAAAACCATCGCCGCGTTGCCGCTGCTCGCGGCCCTTGCGACGACGGCTCGCGCGGCCGAAGGCCACGCCGCTCCCGCAGACCTGTCGCCCTTCATCGGTCTGCCCATTTCCAATTCGATTCTGACCAGCCTACTCATCACCACGCTGCTCATCATCGGCATCCGTCTCATGGTCGGCACCCCGAAGATCGTGCCCGGACGCGGCCAAGCGATCTTTGAAGGTCTCATCACCACCCTCAAAGAGATGCTCGAGCCCATCGTCGGCAAGAAGGCCATGCCAGGCGCCTTCCCCGTTCTTCTCTGCCTTTTCGTCTTCATTCTCATTCACAACTGGTCCGGCCTCCTGCCCTTCGTCGGCACCGCCGGCTGGGGTCACACCGATCCCGAGACGGGCAAGTTCATCGTCGATGCCCCCCTCCTCCGCCCCCACACCTCCGAGGCCAACGGCACCCTCGCCCTCTCACTCTTCTCCTTTGGCGCCTGGCTCATCCTGATCTTCAAATACGCCGGCCCCAAGCTCATCTGGCACGATCTCTTCGGCAACAAGGCCGGCAAAGGTGAGCTCCACCCCGGGATGTATTACTTCCTCACCGTGGTGTTCTTCCTCGTGGGTATCATCGAGTTGGTCTCGATCGGTATGCGCCCCATCACCCTTTCGGCCCGTCTCTTCGGCAACGTCTTCGGTGGTGAAAACCTCCTCCACGCCACCGGCTTCATCTTCATTTTCTATTTCCTCGAGATCATCGTCGGCCTCGTCCAGGCCTTCGTGTTCACCCTTCTTTCCTCGGTTTACATCGGCCTGATCTGCAACCACGGCGACGACCATGGTCACGGGCACGATGACCACGGTCACGGCCACGAAGCCGATGGCCACGCCCACGCCGAGCCGGCCAAACACTGAGGCATTCCCCCTTTTCCGGACGCTTCGCGGGCCCACGTGCCACACCAAACGCGGGTTTCCGGACTCAACAAAAACAACACCTAACCACTACACACCATGATCACTGGTAACATCGCCACCGGTCTCGCCGTTTTCGGCGCCGCTCTCGCCGTCGGTTTGATCGGCTTCCGCACCGTTGAGGCCGTCGGCCGCAACCCCCAAGCCCAGGGCAAGATCCTCCCCCTCGCCCTCGTTCTCGGCGCCTTCGCCGAAGGTCTCGGCATTCTCGCCATCTTCGTGCTCGGCAAGTAAGCCGTCCCGCTGATTGCCAGCCCCGGCCGGGGCCGGCGCCTTCAGGCGCACCCCGGCCAACCCCCTTTCCCTTTTTCCGTCCGCCCAACCCGTCGCCCGCGCCATGTTCGCCATCCTCGCCGCCTCCGTCGAAACCGCCGCCAACTCCGGCGCCGCCGAGCTCATCCAGCGCTTCGGCATCCAGCCGAAGTATGTGGTGATGCAGTTCATCAGCTTCGCGATCCTGGCCTTCGTGCTCTATCGCTTCGCGATCAAGCCCACGCTCGCCACCATGGACGAGCGCAACGCGCAGATCGCCTCCGGCCTCAAGAACGCCGAGGCCACCGCCGCCAAGCTCGCCGAGGCCAACCAGCAGGCCGCCGCCCAGCTCAAGGCCGCCCAGGTCGAGGCCAACAAGATCGTCGACGAGGCCCGCAAGGCCGCCAAGGAGCTCTCCGAGCGCGAGACCGCCGCCGCCACCGAGCGCGCCAACGCCCTCATCACCAAGGCCCAGCAGGCCATCGAGCTCGAGCACAAGAAGATGCTCGCCGACGCCCAGAAGGAGATCGCCCGCCTCGTCGTCACCACCACCGAGCGCGTCCTCGCCAAGAAGCTCACCGACGCCGACCGCGCCTCCTACAACGAGACCGCCGCCCGCGAGCTCACCAACGTTTAATCCCCGTGGCGAAACGGCACCTCCGTTTCGCCTTCCTGTTTTCACTCCCTCCCCGCTCCACATGGCCGCCTTCTCCGCCAAATCCCGCGCCTTCGTCAAGCAGCTCGTCCAGCTCAGCCTGATCGATGGCCGCGTGTCCTCCGAGCAGGTCGCGGGCGTTCTCGCTTACCTCGAGAAAAACCCGCCCGCCCGCCTCCAGGCCGTGCTCCTGGCCTACCACAAGGCCATCGCCGCCGAGCTCGCCAAGAGCGAGGCCCGCGTCGAGCACGCCGGCCCCGTGGCCCCCGAAGCCCTCTCCGCCATCGCCGCCGCCCTTGGCAAGCGCTACGGCCGCGCCGTCACCACCACGGCCAAGCCCAACCCCGCCCTCCTCGCCGGCATCCGCGTGCGCATCGCCGACGATGTCTATGAATCGTCCGTCGCCGGCCAGCTCCAAGCCCTGGCCTCCGCCTCCTGAGTTTCCTCCTTTCACTTACTCCCTCACTCCTTTCTCCCTTTCCAAAAATGAGCACCGTCCTCGCCCAGATCGAACAACAGATCGCCAAGCTCTCCTCCGCCGCCGTGCGCAAGAACACCGGCGTCATCACCACCGTCGCCGACGGCGTGGCCAAGGTCTCCGGCCTCTCCGAGGTGATGTATAACGAGATGGTCGCCTTCCCCGGCGGCGTCATCGGCATCGCGCTCAACCTCGCCGAAGACGAGGTCGGCTGCGTCGTTCTCGGCGACGTTTCCCAGCTCAAGCAGGGCGACGAGGTCCAGACTACCGGCAAGCTCCTATCCGTCCCCGTCGGCAAGGGCCTGCTCGGCCGCGCCGTGGACGCCCTCGGCAACGCCATCGACGGCAAGGGCCCCATCGCCTCCACCGAGGCCTACCCGGTCGAGAAGATCGCCCCCGGCATCATGGCCCGTAAGTCGGTTTCCCAGCCCCTCTTCACCGGCATCCAGGCCATCGACTCCATGATCCCGATCGGCCGCGGCCAGCGCGAGCTCATCATCGGCGACCGCGGCACTGGCAAGACCACCATCGCGATCGACACCATCATCAACCAGGCCAACATCAACCGCGTCGGCCTCGCCAGCGGCGACCCGAAGTTCCGCCCAGTTTACTCCATCTACGTCGCGATCGGCCAGAAGAACTCCAACATCGTCCGCACCATCGCCGCCCTCGAGGCCGCCGGCGCGCTCGAGTTTACCGTCATCGTCGCCGCTCCCGCCGCCGACAACGCCGCCAACCAATACCTCGCCCCCTTCTCCGGCGCCGCCATCGGCGAGTGGTTCATGGAAAACGGCATGGATGCCCTCATCGTTTACGATGACCTCTCCAAGCACGCCGTCGCCTACCGCCAGATCTCGCTCATTCTGAAGCGCCCCTCCGGCCGCGAAGCCTACCCCGGCGACGTGTTCTACCTGCACTCCCGCCTCCTCGAGCGCGCCGCCCGCCTCGACGGCAAGGGCTCGCTCACCGCACTCCCCATCATCGAGACCCTCGCCGGCGACGTCTCGGCCTACATCCCGACCAACGTGATCTCCATCACCGACGGTCAGATTTTCCTCGAGACCGACCTCTTCAACCAAGGCATCCGCCCCGCCGTCTCCGTCGGTCTCTCCGTCTCGCGCGTCGGTTCCGCCGCCCAAATCAAGGTCACCAAGCAGGTCGGTGGTAAGCTCAAGGGCGAGCTCGCCCAGTTCCGCGAGCTGGCCGCCTTCGCCCAGTTCGGCTCCGACCTCGACGCCAAGACCAAGGCCCAGCTCGATCGCGGTTCCCGCATCGTGGAGCTCTTCAAGCAGCCCGCCTTCAGCCCCATCTCCATCGAGCTCCAGGCCGTCACTATCTTCGCCCTCCAGAAGGGTTACTACGATGGCATCGACCTCAAGAAGGTCACCGCCACCGCCGCCTCCATCCGCGAGTTCTTCAAGGCCCGCCACGACGCCCTCCTCACCGAGATCCGCACCAAGGCCGCCCTCGACAAGGACCTCGAAGCCAAGATCGTCGCCGCCCTGGACGCCTGGAAGAGCACCAACGCCTAACCCGCGTTTCGGTTCCGCTCTAACCTACCCACGTTACCATGGCCTCCACCCGCGATATTCGCCGACGCATCAAGTCGGTTAAAAACACCCGCCAGATCACCAAGGCGATGGAGATGGTCGCCGCGTCCAAGATGAAGAAGGCCCAGCAGGCCGCTCTCTCCGGTCGCGCCTACGCCCAGCTCCTCGCCAAGATGCTCGCGCGCCTCGCCCCGCGTCTCACCGAGGTCAAGCACCCCTTCCTCGTCCAGCGCGAGGTCAAGACCCGCGGCATCCTCCTCGTCACCACAGACAAGGGCCTCTGCGGACCGCTCAACGCCAACCTCTTCAAACTCGTCGCCGAGGTGAAGACCCCGGCCAAATACTACTCCATCGGCCGCAAGGGTGCCCAGTTCCTCGCCCGCAACAAACGTGACCTCGTCGCCGACTTCCACGTCTCCGACAAACTCGCCTTCGCCGAGGTCAAGGTCGTCGTCGATCTCATGGTCAAGGCCTACCTCGACGGCGAGATCGACACCATCGAGGTCATCTACCCGCGCTTCACTGACCAGCGTCGCCGACTTCCTCGCCGCCGCCCAGACCGACGCCGGCGCCGACGCCAACACCGTGGACGACCGCGACATGGTCTTCGAACCCTCCGCCTCCGAGGTGCTCGAGTCCCTGATCCCGTTCTACGTCAACCGCCTCATCTACCAGCTCGTCCTCTCCGGCCGCGCGTCCGAGCACTCGGCCCGCATGGTCGCCATGAAGACCGCCAAGGACAACGCCTCCAGCCTCCTCGGCGACCTCACCCTCGAATACAACAAGGCCCGCCAGGCCGCGATCACGGCCGAGATCCTCGAGATCGCCGCCGCCCAATTCGCCTCTGCGGCGTAAGCACTCCCCCCCTCCCAAAACCAATTCTCAGAAAAATGAACACCGGCAAAATCGTTCAGGTCATCGGCCCCGTGGTGGACGTTAAGTTCACCGAAGCCACCATCCCGCCCATCTACCAGGCGCTCACCGTCGACTTCACCGTCGCCGGCAAAAAGGAAAAGCTGACCCTGGAAATCCAGCAGCACCTCGGCGACGGCGTCGCCCGCGCCATCGCCATGTCCTCCTCCGAGGGCCTGGCCCGCGGCATGGAGGTCGTTGACTCTGGCGCCCCCATCTCCGTCCCCGTTGGCGAAGGCATCCTCGGCCGCATCTTCAACGTCACCGGCGACCCGGTGGACGACCGCGGCCCCGTGCCCCACACCAAGAAGTATCCCATCCACCGCGCCGCCCCGGCTCTCGTGGACCAGAACACCAACGCCGAGATCCTCGAGACCGGCATCAAGGTCATCGACCTCATCGCCCCCTTCACCAAGGGCGGCAAGGTCGGCGCCTTCGGCGGCGCCGGCGTGGGCAAGACCGTCGTGATCATGGAGCTCATCAACAACATCGCCAAGGCCCA
>JALOTV010000263.1 GCA_025457685.1 Opitutaceae bacterium | reverse complement strand
CCGCGTCTGGAAGGTCGCCGCCCTCGTCACCCACCTCTCAGACCACTGGGCCGACGACGCCAACACCGTCGTCCCCGGCGGCGCCGACTGGCGCATCCCGTCCTACACCGTCCTCGACCTGACCGCCGAGGCCCGGATCTGGCACGGCGACGTCGCCGGCCGCGATGCCGAACTCTGGCTCCTCGCCGGCCTCAACAACGCGCTCGACGAGGAATATTTCAGCCGCGTGCGCGCCAACGGCATCGACCCCGCCAACGGCCGCAACTACTACGTCGGCCTCCGCGCCGAGTTCTGATTCCCCCCGCGCCCGCCGCGCAGGCCCCGCCGGGCGGATGCGAACGCGGGCTTGCCCGAGGCGGGACCGCGCGTTTTCCTTTCACCATGAGCAACACCAAAGAACTCGCCATCGTCTCCACCACCAAGGGTGACCTCACCCTCGAATTCTGGCCCGACGTCGCGCCCGGCCACGTCGAGAATTTCAAGAAGCTCGCCAAACAGGGCTTCTACGACGGCACCGCCTTTCACCGCATCATCAAGGGCTTCATGATCCAGGGCGGCTGCCCCAACTCCAAGCAGGGCGCGCGCGGCCTCCCCGGCACCGGCGGCCCCGGCTACCAGATCAAGGCCGAGTTCAACACCAAGGCCCACGTGCGCGGCGTGCTCTCCATGGCCCGCTCGTCCAACCCCGACAGCGCCGGCTCCCAGTTCTTCATCTGCCACGGCGACGCCAAGTTCCTCGACCGCCAATACACCGCCTTCGGCCAGCTGGTGAAGGGCGACGAGGTCCTCGAGGCCATCGCCACCGTGCCCACCGGCGGCCCCGAGCGCAGCACCCCGTCCGAGCGCGTCGAGATCAAGAGCATCACCTTCGTCGCCGCCTGATCCCGCCCGCCGCGCGTCCCTTCCCGCCACGCCACCCCCGCCCCGGCCGCGCCCCGCGCGCCGGGGCTTTTTCATGCGCCTAGATCGTTCTCCCTGGCTGCGGCCGACGGCTGAAAACTTGACGGCGATTCCTCGCGTGAGTTTATTTTTTTCGTGAATTCTACATACACCATCGCGAAAGGTCAGCGGGATTTCCCCGCGCTGGTGAAGCGGGCCGAAAAAGGCGAACTCGCCGTGGTGACCCGTCACGATAAACCCGTCGCCTACGTCATCTCGGCCGAGCGTATGGAGGCGATGCTCGAGACCATGGAGCTGCTCGCCAACCCCGAGTTCGCCCGCGCGCTCCAAGCGGAGCGCTCCGGCAAGGCGCAACCAGTCTATACCCTCGATGCCATCCCAGATTAAGGTGGTGCTCACCGCGCAGGTGCGCGACTTCGCCGCGCGCCTCCACCCCGAGCACCGTCGGGCGGTGAAAGCCGCGCTGGTGGCGCTGGCCAATGGACGACGCGGCGACATCAAACCGCTGGAGGAAGAGCTGGACGGCCTGCAACGCCTGCGTGTCGGACGCTACCGTATCGTGTTTCGCTATCTCCCCGACGGCTCCGCCCGCTGCTTTTTCATGGAATCACGCCGCCTGGTTTACGACCTCCTCCGCCAGCGCCCAGACCTCTGGGACTGAATTACGAAGGATCTGCCCTTGGAGCATGGACACAAAAAGGGCGGCGGGCCGTAGCGCCGCCGCCTAATCTGGTGCGCTTGCGCGCTTGTTACCGGCTAGACCACAGATTCCGAAGTATCGAACACTTCAAAACGCTAGTAACGTCTCCCAGAAAGGCGTTTCCGTATCGCCTGACAACTATTTTCAACTACATCCGACGCATGCAAACCGCGTATCGGCTCGGCTTGGATCTCGGAACAAACTCCATCGGCTGGGCGATGGTCGATCTCTCGCCAGAAGGTAAACCCACTCGCATTCGACGCCTGGGCTCGCGGATCTTCTCCGACGGTCGCCACCCCAAAACCGGCCAGACTCTCGCCGCCGACCGCACCACCATTCGAGGCCAGCGCACCCGCCGCGACCGTGCGATCCGCCGTCGCGATCAACTCCTGCTCAACCTCTGCCGCCTGGGCCTTCTCCCGCAGGACGCCGACACCGCACGCAAGCTCGCCACCCTCGATCCCTACCAACTGCGCGCCGAGGCTCCGCAGAAACCGCTTCATCCCTTCCACCTCGGCCGAGCTCTTATGCACTTGGCGAAACGCCGCGGCTTTCAAAGCAACCGCCGCACCCCGGCCAAGGACGCCGAGGGCAACACCAAGGAGGCCATGAAGCGCCTCCACGAACAACTCGCCGGCCAGACCCTCGGCCAGTTCCTTCACCGGCAAATCACCGCCGGCCACGGTGCCCGTTTCCGCCCCAGCGCGGAGTCCGCCGCCAAACCCAAGAAGGACTTCCCGCTCTACCCCGAACGCGCGATGTATGCCGCCGAGTTCGACGCCATCCGCGCCGGCCAGCACCCACATCAAAAACTTACCGAAACCGATTGGGAACACCTCCGCCGACTCATCTTCTTTCAGCGCGAACTCCGCATCCCCGAGCGCGGCAAATGCCGCTTCCTCCCCGACCAATCCCGCGCCCCGCTCGCGCTTCCTAGCTTCCAGCAATTTCGCCTCCTCAGCGACGCCAACCACCTTGGCTACCGCCTCAGCCCTCTCGATCCCACCCAGCCCCTCAGCCCCGAGCAACGCGCCGCCGTCCTCGCCCTCACCCGCACCCAAAAAACCGTCGGCTTCGATAAACTCCGCACTAAGCTAAAGCTGCCGGACACCGCCGTTTTCAATCTGGAGTCCGACAAGCGCGACAAACTCCTCGGCGACTCCGTGGCCGCGCTCTTCTCCGCCAAAACCCTCTTCGGTCCCCGCTGGCACGAACTCCCCCTCGCCGATCGCGACGAACTCGTCGCCGCCGTGCTCGACGCCGGTGAAAACGACGCCCTTCGCCGCATCGGCATCCGCCACGGCCTCGCCGACGCCGCCCTCGAACAGTTCGTCAACCTCTCTCCCGACGATCTCCCGCGCGGCACCGCCCGCTTCAGCGCCGTCGCTATTCGCCAGCTCGTCCCCCAACTCGAAAAAGGCCTCAACTACAGCGACGCCGTCACCGCCTGCGGCTGGTCGCACACCACCACGCCCGAGGACGGCAGCGCCCCCCTCCTTCCCTACTACGGCAAGGCCATGCCCGACAGCGTCGTCCCCTGCCCCAACAGCAAAGTAGCCGACGAAAAAACCTACGGCCGTTTCCCAAACCCCACCGTCCACATCGCGCTCAACCAACTCCGCGTCGTCGTCAACGCCCTCATAGCCCGCTACGGCAAACCCGCCGAGATCAACGTCGAGCTCGCGCGCGACCTGAAGATGAGCAGCCGCCAACGCGAAGAGCTCATGAAAGAGCAGGCGCAGAACACCAAGAAAAACGCCGCGCGCGATGCGTTCATCGACGAGATCAACGCCACCCACGGCACCAAGTTCGCCAAAAACTACGACAACCGTCTCCGCATCCGCCTCTGGCAGGAATTGGCCGACGACATCAACTCCCGCTGCTGCCCCTACTCCGGCCAACGTATTACTCCCGCCAAACTCTTCACCGACGAAATCGAGATCGACCACATCCTCCCCTTCGGCGCCACCTGCGACGACTCGCCGGCCAACAAAATCCTCTGCCTGCGCTCCGCCAACCGCGACAAACGCAAACGCTCCCCCCACGAAGCCTTCGGCCACGACCCAGCCGGCTACGACTACGCCTCCATCCTCACCCGCGCCGCGCTCCTGCCCGGCAACAAGCGCTGGCGCTTCCAGTCCGACGCCATGGATAAATTCCACGACGAATCGAAGTTCCACGCCCGCCAGCTCGTGGACACCCAGCACCTCGGCCGCGCCGCCCATCGCTACCTCACCAGCATCGTCCCGCCCTCCGGCATTCGCGTCTCTCCCGGCCGCATCACCGCCCTCCTTCGCCACCACTGGGGCCTGGAAACGATTCTCGCCCCCGCCGACGCCCCGGATCGCGGCGGAAAAAATCGCGCCGACCACCGCCACCACTCCATCGACGCCCTCGTCATCGCCCTGCTCGACCACCGCCTGCTCCACTTCATCCGCACCGCCAACGCCGCCGAAGACCTGCACGGCATCGAAGTTCCTCCACCCTGGAAAACCTTCCGCGCCGATGCCGCCGCCGAGGTCGAAAAAATCACCGTCTCCCATCGCCCCGACCACAACCCAGCCGGCCGCCTCCACGAAGACACCGCCTACGGCGAGGTTCTCCAAGACCGCGCCCGCCGCCGCCCCAGCCAGCAATGGGAAATCGACGCCGGCTACAACCTGGTCGTCCGCAAACCCGTCTCCGGTCTGAAATCGGCAGATATTGAACGCGTTCGCGACCTCACGCTCCGGCAAAAACTCGCGGCGGGACTATCGGGTTTAAGCGACAACGACAAGACATCGTGGGCAAATGCCTTGGCTGAATTTTCGGCGAAAACTGGAGCTACAACCATCCGTGTTGTCCTCAAAGATGAGACGGCACGCCGGATCACCCACGGAGAGCGTCGCTTTACCAAGACTTTGATTCCGGGACTGATTCATTCCGTTACATTTTGGCGGCTCGCTGATGGTTCTGTAGAGGCAACTTTTTCGTCCGTGTGGGAAGCCAATCAAACACCAGTAGCCGCAAAACGCCCGAGCCCCACTGCGAGTAAGCTATTCACTGTCCACAAAGACGACGCCATCCGCATGTCCCATGACGGCGCAGAAATCACCGTCCGCGTAGTTAAATTTGAGCCTTCGAAAGGAAACCGTCGGATAGTTTGTTGCGGCATCAAAGACGCTGAGTCGAAAGCCAGCGCAGTCTTCATTAAGTTTTCGTCGATCCTGAAAAAGAATGTCCGCCT
>JALOTV010000034.1 GCA_025457685.1 Opitutaceae bacterium | reverse complement strand
GAACGAACCGGTGACAAAGCCGTCGGCCAGTCCGTCGCCCATGGTGCCGAAGGCTTCGCCATAGTTGTCGGCGGTGCCATCGGCGATGTGGCCGATGTAGGTGAAAAGGGCGAGGCGAGCCGCGATGGCGACGCCGCTGGTCGGATCGCCGGGGGTGTTATACGTGGGATCGTTGCCCAGCGACCAATCGGTCAGGGCGCGGAACGAGCCCTCGGTGCCGAGGGGGCGGGAACTGATGGACAGCGCGGCTCCATCGTGACCGGCAGCCTCGGGAGCGAGCTGGCCGAGGCCGGCGTAGAGCGAGATCGCGGGGAGGAAGGTGCCGCTGGGGCCGGTGCCGTTGGAGTTACGCGCGACGGTGATTTGGACGCTGGTGGTCTCGGTGAGGGTGAAGCGGAAGAAGCGTCCGCGATGGCTGTCGCCGTAGTCGGCATCGGTGGCATCAGCCCAGCCGAAAGCGCTGGTAAAGGTCTGGTTGGTGACCGTGATGGGCGTGGTATCCACCAAGGTGCCGAAGTTGCGCCCGGGTGTGGTGGGATGGGTGACCAAGTTGCCGTAGCCCAGATGGGCGGAGGCGGTTTGGGCCGTGGCTAGGGCCGCGCAAGCGGCGGCGAGGAGGTAGGAGGAGGATTTCATTTCGTGTGTATGGTTACTGCGTGTGCTGACGGGGTGTCCGGTCGAGAGACCAGGCGGGTTTGAGCGCATAAACGGCAGGCGGAACCGCGTGGGCGGATTCTCGGTAAGGCCGGATACAGCTACGCGACCAGCGGGTGGGCGCGGAGCCAGGGCAGACTGGATGCCGGCGGATAATCCGGGAGGATTTCAGCGCGCGCGTGCCCCAGGCTGAGCTTAACTCAAACCGCGCGTGGCGGCTCGACCGGCGGGGAGGGACGCTCTTGGGCGTCGGCTAAAAAATGCTCCGCCGGCCACGCGGGCGCAGGCACGGAGCAATACACGAAAAGATACTCGGGGGCGGCGGCGAGGACCAGCTTACCCTTGGCGGCGGAGTCGCCGGCGGCGGCGGGCGCGGGCTGGCTCGAGGCCGGGGTGGTGGCGTCGGCGCGAGTCTTGTGGTCGGCGACAAATTCACAGACGCCGCAGAGGGAGTCGGCCGAGAAGGTAAGCCGGACCGCGTCGGCGAGCGGCATGGTCTGGCTGTAGTTGACGATCATGCGCGCCCAGCCCGCGCCTTGCACAAAGTCCCAATGCGCGCCGCTGGCGAGAAGCCAGGCGCAGAGGACAAAAAGTGCGGAAAGACGACGCATCGGTGGCGGGAGGTGAGGTGATCGCGTGGGGGATTTCAAGAACAAGAATCGAGTCGAGTAAGCGCCGGGTTAGGGAAAGGACGGTGGAGGCGACGCGCGCAAACGCGTCGCCTCCACCGGGAATGAACTCCCTGTGGCTTTAGGCGCGGCGGCGACGTTTGGCGGCGGCGAGGCCGAGCATCACGAAACCGGCGAGGGCGGCGGCGGAGGACGGCTCGGGGATGGGCGTGGCGGCGACCTCGAAGCGGAATTCGAAGGTGCCGGAATCGCCAAAGATGCCTTCCTCGTCAGTGAGCATGAACTGGGCGGTGTAGAGGCCGGGCGCGGCGTTCAGCTCCGTCCAGAACGTCGGATTGAAGCTAAAGCTATCGGCGAGGTGGTAGTCGTCGCCGGGGTTGACGAAGGCGTTGAGATCAAGGCCCACGCCGACGTTTAGGCCGGGAGTGAGACCGACCAGCACGAGGTGCACATCGGCGCCGGAGAGCGTGCCGTTCCAGCGACCCGAGCTGGAGTTGAGCAAAGTGGTCTGTCCGTCGGTCGGTCCGAAGCCGGTGAGCTTGCCGGTATCCTCGATGGTCATGAACGAGAACCCGTGCCGGGGATCGGAAACGGGCAAAGGAGCCGACACGAGTTTGCCGTCGTAGGCGCCGCCGGATGCGAGCGAGAGGGTGAGCGGGGCAATGGCGCCCTCGGGCAGGAAGTTGCTCGGGCTCTGCTCGATGACAGGCGAAGCGAAGGTGGATGACGGCGCATAGCGGTAGATGCCCTTGCTGTGGTAGTGGTTGGTGGCGGGGTTGGCCGGGTAGGTGTGGGCGTAGAGAAAGGTGAGACGATCGTGGTTGGGGTTGGGCAGGGTGGCGAAGGTGCCGGTGGCGATGTTGGCCAGGCCGTCCACGCCGACGAAATAGCCGGCGATGGCGGGATCCTTGGCGAGCGAAGTCGCGGCGGAGGCGAGGAGGGCGGCGACGGCGAGACCGGCGCGCGCGAAGGAGCGGGATGTATTCATTTTTTGGATGCTGTTTGTTCGGTTGGGTGGTTGGCTTTTGCCGGGCACGGCAGCAGCCATTGCCCCGCTTTTTGAGCGGGGAAAGGGGGAGGGAGGATGGCGGCGCGGGATTAGCGGCGGCGGCGGGAGCCGACGAAGCCGAGGACGGCGAGACCGGCGAGGGCGGCGAAGGCGGAGGGCTCGGGGATGGGCGTTGTGCCGACGGCGAAGGTGAAGGTGGCGGTGTCGCTCACCGGCGTAGCCTGCCCGTCATCGAGAATGCCGCTGACGCTGAAGGTGAGTGCGTAGATGCCCGGGGCGGTGAAGCCCCAGTTGAAGTGTTCGTGGCGGCCGGTGATGAGGTCGAAGCTCGTGGAGCCGGTCGCGGAGCTGAGGAAGGCGGTGGGCTGGCCGAGGCCATTGGTTTGCCACAGCGAGAATTCACCGTCGCCGACGATCCCGGTGAGGGCGAAGGTGAGGGTGTTGGCCGCGAAAGTGCCATTCGCGATCTCTTCGCTGCCCAGGCCGAGGAAGATGACGTTCGGGGTCTGGTCGAGTTCGGGGGCGAGGTAGATCGTGCCACCGGCGATGGCGCCGGTGAAATCCCATGCGGCGCCGGCGGGGCGGAGGATGGAGGAGGAGAGCGGGATGAAGACGTAGGCCTCGTGGGGCTTATACTCGAGTTCGAGGTCTTCGAGATGCCAGTGCAGCTCGAGTTCGTTGTCGTGGAAACCGATGCCGAGGTCGGCATGGTCGGCGGGGAGTTCGATCTGGGCGAAGGCTTGGGTGGCGAGCGCCAGAGAAGCGGCGGCGAGGAGCGGGAGACGATGCGGTGTGATCATGGGAGCGGGTGGTTGGGTTTGGTGTGGGTGGTTTTTCCGAACGGAAAAGGGGGGGGGCGGGCGGTGGGTTATTCGACGTGGTTGACGCGCAGGCGCAGGAAAGAGCGCGGATCGCCCGGGGAGAGCGGTGCGGGTGCGACGACCTCGACGGAGCCGGCGGTGTTGTCGGTGCCGGTGCCGCGCCAAAGCTCGGTCCAGGTGGCGAGATCGGTGGAGCCTTCGACCGCGTAGATGAGCAACGGATCGGCTACGCGGGTGAAGGTGAGGCGAGGGGTGGAGGCGTCGAGCCGGAGGACGGGGGCGCCGGCGGAGGCGTCGGCGAGGCGCGGCTCGCGGCCGAGGGCGTATTCGAGCAGATTGGGCAGGCCGTCGCCGTCGGGGTCGGCGGCGGGGCCGCCGATGGCGCGTGCGGCGCGTTCGGTGGCGGAGAAACGCGCGGAGGCGCGGCGCCACTGCTCGTAGAGCGGGAGCACGCTGACGGCAAAATCGACCGCGAAGTCGCGGGCGGGCACGGCCACGCCCCCGATGGAACCTTCGAGGCGGAGATGGATGCGGTAGTGGCCGGGCTGGCTGAAGCCCCAGTTGAAGTGGGCATGTTGACCGCGTCGCAGGCCGAAGACCTGCGGGGCGATGGTGTCGGGGCGGTTGCTAAAAAAGAGGGTGGGCGTGCCGGTGGCACCGGTTTGCCAGACGGCGAAGTCGGCCCCGGCGGGGACGGTGGCGCGCAGGAAGCGGATGCGCACGGCCGGTGTGGTCGGATGGCCGGTGAGGGTGGGGAGGGGATCGAAGACCGACAGATCCTCGGCGGGTTCGCCCTCGGCACCGTCCACGCCGTAACCGCCAAAACCAACCCACGGAACGTTGGGGGGCGGACTGTTTTGCGGGATGAGCCAGACTGGTTGACCGGGTTGACCAAGGAAGGGGAGGAGGCCGCCGGCGGAGGGGATCTTACCGCCGATGTCGGAGACGAAAAACGCGGCGTTATCCACCGGCTCGTCCCGGGGGGCATTCGCTTCGGGCGGGGTGTGATGGGCGTAGAGGCCGAATTCGGAGGTGGGGGCGGAGAAGCCGATGTTGAGATCGACGTGGCCCGAATCCAGGTAGAGCTGGGCGTGCGCGCCGACCGGGAAGAGGCAGGCGGCGGCGAGGACGGTGAGGGAGGAAAGGCGAAGGCGCATGGTCGGGGCTCAGCGGGGCAGGGCGATGTTTTCCCCGGCCTCGATGCGGGCACGGAGGGTGGCGCCCGGGATTACGGCGACATGGCCATCGGCGAAGAGGTAAGGGGAGCGACCGTCGGTGTGGGCGTTGTTGCGCGGGCCGGAGCGGAAGCGATCGGGCGCGATGTCGGCGCGGACGCGGCCCCAGTTGCCCGGCCACTCGCGGGCGTGGATGTGATCGCTGGATACGTCGAGCGGCAGGGAGTCGGCGCCGATGAAGATGGTGTGGGTGCGGGCGGGGTCGCGGAGGCTGGCGAGGCGGGGGACGGCGCCGGTGGACTGGCCAAAGGCGTTGAAGTAGGTCTTGGCGTCGAGGTAGTCGTTGAGCACGTAGCTGGAGAGGCGCAGGGCGCGGCGCTCCTCGCGGCGAGGATCGCGCGGGCAGAGGCGGACCTCATCCGATCCGCCCACGTAGGGCAGCAGGGTGTAGATCCATGAGACGGCCTCGAGGTCGTTGACCGCGCCGTGGGTGGTCTGCGGAAATGCGCCGCGATGGGCGTCGGCGTAGCTCGCGAGGGCGATGCCAAGCTGGCGCAAGTTGGAGGTGCACTCGGCGAGGCGCGCCTGGGTGCGCACGGCGCCCACGGTCGGAATCAGAATGGCGGCGAGGATGCCGATGATCGCGATGACGGTGAGCAGCTCGATGAGCGTGAAGGCGCGGGCGAGAGACTGGGACGGACGGAAGGAAAAAGATACGGACACGGACGGCGACCTGAGCGGTGGGCGCACGCGGCGTCGGATTGACGCGCGGGTGCGCGGGTGCGGGCGAGGTTAACCCCGCGAGCGGAAACGCACGCGGGCCACGACGGGACTCAGGCGAGGACGGGAGGTCCGCAGACTCGGGCCGGACCGCGCAGGGTCCGGGCGAGCATAAACTCGGTAAAGTGCGCGACGCGGATCGCGTTTAAAACCGGTTCGGGGAGAACGACAGGCGGGGGCGCGGCTTCGCAGCCGGCGGCGAAAAGGGTGATCGCGCAGACGTGGTCGGCGACGGGGGCGGGGGCGGGCTCGGCGTGATCGTGAGCGGAGGCGTTGTCCGCGTGGTCGGCGTGATCGTGCCCGTGGAGTTCGGTGCAGATCTCGGCGTGCAGAGCGGGCGCGTGGGCGGCCAATCCGAGCAGCAACACGCACGCCGCGAGCAAGGCGGCGAGGGCGGGTTGGAGGCTACGGAGGAGGCGCATGGGACAAGGTGTAACTCTTACTTTAGCAAAGTCGTCAAGGGGGGCGAAAACACGGGCGACGAATCAGCCCTTGGTGCCGGCCTTGATCTCGATCACGTCGTGCGGGGCGGCCTCTTTTTGGCCGGCGGGGGAGACGCGGATGTAGCGGGCTTTTTGGCGGAGGGCGGAGAGGTCGGCGGCGCCGAGGTAGCCCATGCCGCTTTGCAGGCCGCCGACCAGGTTGGCCAACACGTCGTCGGCGCTGCCGGAAACTTCTTTCAGGGCCTCGATGCCCTCGGCGGTGAGCTTGCGGGTCTTGTCGGTTTTGTCGTGGCCGTAGCGGGCGGCGCTGCCGGACTGCATGGCGGCGAGGGAGCCCATGCCGCGGTATTGTTTATAGACCTTGCCGTTGATCTCCATGATCTCGCCGGGGGCCTCGCGGCAGCCGGCGAGCAAGCCGCCGAGGATGACGCCGTCGGCGAGGGTGAGGGCCTTGACGATGTCGCCCGACTTGGTGATGCCGCCGTCGGCGAGGATCTTGACCGGGGGGCCGGAGCGGTGGCGGGCGGCGCGCGAGGCGACGTAGAGGGCGGTGAGCTGGGGGATGCCCACGCCGGCGACGATGCGGGTGGTGCAGATGGAGCCCGGGCCCTGGCCGACCTTGATGACGTTGGCGCCGCAGTCGGCGAGGAAGCTCACGCCGGAGGCGGAGGTGACGTTGCCGGCGATGATGGTGAGGCCGGGGTGGGCGTCGCGGATCATGCGGACCATGTCGCCGACGCCGGAGGTGTGGCCGTGGGCGGTGGAGATGGCGACGGCGTCGATGTGCTCGTCCACGAGGTTGCCGACGTGGGCGAGGATTTTTTCGCGATCGAGCTGGCCGTCAGGCAGGCGCACGGGGGCGATGGCGGCGCCGGCGACGAGGCGGAATTCGGCGTCGCGGGCGGGTTTGCGGCGGGATTTGGCATCGGTCATGATGCGGTCCACGTCGGAGAACGTGACGAGGCCGCGCAGGCGGTCGTCGTCGTCCACCACGAGCATCTTGTGGATGCCTACGTGTTCGGTGAAGAAGGCGTCGGCGGCCTTGATGGGGTCGGGCTTGAGCTGGCGGGCGTTGAGGGTGAGGAGGTCGCCGCGCGGGGTCATGCACTGGGCGACGCTGCGGGATTTGTAGCGCTCGCGCACGGCGGAGCCGGGGAGCAGGCCGACGAGTTTGCCGGCCTCGTCGAGGACGGGGAAGGTGCGGAAGCCGTATTTCTTGAGCTCCACGAGGGCGAGGATGTCGCCGATGAGCTGATCGGGCGTGACGGTGATGGGGTCCTGGATGAGGCCGTGGATGTGGCGCTTCACGCGGGCCACCTCTTTGACCTGATCCTTGGGCGTCATGTTGTAATGGATGAGGCCCAGGCCGCCGTTGAGGGCCATGGCGATGGCCATGCGCGACTCGGTGACGGTGTCCATGTCGGAGGACACGACGGGGATGGAGAGCTGGAGGGCCTCGCCGAGGCTGGTGGAGGTATCGGCATCCTTGGGCAGGATGTTGGAATACAGGGTGGCGAGGGAGACGTCGTCGAAGGTCAGGGCGACGGGCAGATTGGCCGGGAAAAACTTTTCGGCCGGCAGGTAAAATTCGGCGTCTGCGTCGTGGGCGAAGGACGTGGCAACTTTGTTCATGAGTTGCCGGGGAATGAGGATGGGGCGCGGGGCGACGCGCAAATGCTTTTTCAGGCTAAAACCGCGCGGGCGGGCGAAGGCGGGGACGGAGTTGACACGTCGGGGCGGGCGGGAAGTTTGGGCGCATGATCACGCTCACGTCCCGCGCCGCCGCCCAGATTCGCGCCATGCAAAAAGAGCATGGGGCGGAAGACAAAATCCTGCGCCTGCTGGTGGAGTCCGGCGGATGCTCGGGTTTCCAGTATGGGATGTCGTTCGACACGGCCAAGCCAGACGACACGCGCTGCGAAAGCGAAGGCGTGCCGATGGTGCTCGACGCGGCGAGCGCGGCCTACCTGACGGGCACGCGCATCGATTTTGACGACGGACTGCAGGGCAAGGGGTTCGAGATTCAAAACCCCAACGCCCAGAGCACCTGCGGTTGCGGCAAGTCGTTTAGCTGAGTCGCCGGCGGACGAGGTTTGGCGTCCCGCCGCTCAGGCGGGAACCAGCCATAGGCGGTAAACGAGACCAAGGAGACCGCAGGCGGCCACGACCGGGAGTGTGTCCCACTTTAGGCGGTGGAGCCCGAAAAACACCGCGACCGCCACCGCGACGGCGAACCAGTCGGTGGAGGCGCCGGAGGGGAAGAGGACGCCGAGCGAAAACCAAACCGCGAGATTGAGGATGACGCCCACCACGCCGGCGGTGATGGCGGAAAGGGCGCAGCCGAGCGGACGTGAGCCGCGCAGCGCCTCGATGTAGGGCGCGCCGAGAAAGATGAAGAGGAAGCTGGGCACGAAAGTCACCCAGGTGGTGAGCGCCGCGCCGAGGGTGGCGGCGACGAGCGGCGAGAAGGTTTCGGGCGAGCCCCAGGCACCCAGGAAGCCGACGAATTGCAGCACGAGGATGAGCGGGCCGGGCGTGGTCTCGGCCAGCCCCAGGCCGTCGAGCATCTGTGTCTGGGTAAGCCAACCATGGGTCTCCACCGCCTGTTGGGCGACGTAGGGCAAAACCGCATACGCGCCGCCGAAGGTGACGACGGCCGCCTTGGAGAAAAAGAGCCCCTCGACATAGAGCACGTGGGCGGTGCCCAGGGTGGCGGCGATGAGCACGAGCGGCGCGGCCCACAGACTACCCCAGAGCGCGAGGGTGCGGAAGGCGCGGCTGAGCGCGGGCGAGGGCGAGGCGTTGGCGACGTAGTCGTCGTCGATCACCGCCGCGACGCGCGCCGTCCCTGCCGGGGCGTGACCTTGGGGGACGAAGAACCAATCGGGGCGCAGGTGATAGCCGATCAGGCCGATGAGGGCGGCAGAGCCGACGATGAGCGGGAAGGGCAGCTTGAGGAAAAAGATGCCGATAAACGCGGCGGCGGCGATGGACCAGAGCGCGGGGGATTTGAGGGCTTTTTTGCCGATGCGGAGGACAGCGAAGGCGACGATGCCCATGACGGCGGGCTTGAGGCCGTAAAAAATGGCGTCGATCCACGGGACCTGGCCGTAGGCCACATAGATGTAGCTGACCAGCCAGAGCAGGAATGCGCCGGGCAGGACGAAAAGCGTGCCGGCCACGATGCCGCCCCAGGTGCGGTGAAGCAGCCAGCCGATGTAGATGGACAGTTGCTGGGCCTCGGGACCGGGGAGCAGCATGCAGTAGTTGAGCGCGTGCAGGAAACGGCCGTCGCTGATCCAGCGGCGCTTGTCCACGAGCTCCTGGTGCATGAGGGCGATCTGTCCGCTGGGGCCGCCGAAGCTCAGCAGCCCGATTTTGATCCAAACGGCGAGCGCTTCGCGAAACGAGGGTGGCTGGACGGGGGCGGATGCGGGGGTGGAATCGGGCGAGGCGGACATGGCGCTAACAGGTTCTCAGGCTGGACGGCGAACGACGGGGAAGGGCGCGGAGGCCACGAGCGGAGGCATGGGGCGGGAAGGGAAAACGGTGCCGGTCGGCACGTGCGTGCCGCGCAGGAACTCGGGGGCGTCGAGCATGCGGCCGCCGGGTTTTTGCAGGCGGCGCACGCGCAGCACGCCCGCTCCGGTGGCGATGAGCAGACCGTGGGCGTCGGCGCCCATGACGGTGCCGGGCGCGGTGTCGGGCGGCGTGTCGCCAGCGACGTCGGCGAGGCCGAACTTCAAGGGCTGGCCGTCGCGCTCGACCTGGGCGGCGGGCCAGGGATTGAGACCGTTGATACGGGCGGCGAGGCCGGCGGCGGGCGCGGTGAAATCGAGGACGGCGTCCTCTTTGGCGAGCTTGCGGCAGAAGGTGGCGGCGGAGTCGTCCTGCGGGACGAAGTCGCCCGTGGCGGCGAGGAGGCGGGGCAGGTTACGCGCGAGAAGCGGCACGCAGGCGAGGCCGAGGCGCGTTTCAATCTCGGCGGCGGTATCCAGTGGATCGATACGCACGGCCTCGCGATCGAGGACCGGGCCGGCGTCGAGACGGCGGACGATGCGCATGAGGGAGACGCCGGTCTGCGATTCGCCGGAGGCGACGGCGGTCTGGATGGGCGAGGCACCGCGGTAGGCGGGGAGCAGGGAGGCGTGGAAGTTGACCGTGCCGAGCGGGGGCACGGCGATGAAGTCGTCGCGCAGGATGTGGCCGTAGGCCATGACGAGGGCGAGGTCGGGGGCGAGGCCGGCGTAGGCGGCGAGGACCTCGGGGGTGATGCGTTCGGGCTGGTGGACGGGCAGGCCGCGGGCGAGCGCCCAGGATTTGATCGCGTTGGCCTGCACCTTTTGGCCTCGGCCGACGGGGCGGTCGGGCTGGGTGAAGACGGCGACGAGCTCGACTCGGGCCGAGCCTTCGGGGCCGGTCAGCCAATCGAGCAAGGGAAGGGAGATCGCATCGGAACCGAGAAAAACCGTGGTGGGGCGGGACATGACGTGAGTCCGCCAGCCAACAAAGATCCGTCGCGCGATGAAAGGGTGAATCTCGCCCGCTACGGATGGAGCGGATCAGCTGGCCTCGATGTGGGAGCGCGAGTCAGGCGGTGGCCTCGGCGAGGGCCTTGCGCGCGACCTGCAGGAGGGTGTCGGTCGTGAAGGGTTTGGTGAGGAAGTGATGCACGCCGGCGGCGCTCGCCTGGGCTACGCCGTGGTTGGAGGCGAGGCCGCTGGCGGCGATGATGGGGAGGGTGGGGTTGAGCCGGCGGATGGCGGCGATGAGGGCGAGGCCGTCCATGACAGGCATCATCATGTCGGTGATGATGAGGCGGATTTTTTCAGGTTGGCGGGCGAAGACCGCGATGGCCTGGGCGCCATCCTCGGCGGTGAGGACATGGTAGCCGAAAATTTCTAGCGTCTGCTTGGTGACGCCGAGGACGGAGGCCTCGTCGTCCACGACGAGCACCCACTCGCCCTTGCCGCGAGGCAGCGCGGGGGCGGCCGGTTCTTCGGGGTGGGAGGCGGGGGCGTTGGCGGCGACGGGCAGGTAGACCTTGAACGTGCTGCCCTTGCCGGGCTCGCTGTAGACGTGGATGAAGCCGCCGTGGCTGCGCACGATGCCGAGCACGGTGGAGAGGCCGAGGCCGGTGCCGGAGCCCGGGGCCTTGGTGGTGAAGAAGGGCTCGAAGATACGATCGCTGATCTCCTTCGGCATGCCGGTGCCATTGTCGCGCACCTCGATCATGACGTGGTGGCCGACGATGGCGCCGGGACTCATGGAGGCGAACTGGGCGTCGATCTCGCAGTTGCGGGCGGCGAGGAGGAGTTTGCCGCCGCTGGGCATGGCGTCGCGGGCGTTGACGCAGAGATTGAGCAGGACCTGGTTGAGCTGGGTGGGATCGCCAACTACGGGCGACAGGCCGGGCGCGATCAGGCGGGTGAACTCGATGTTTTTCGGGAAGGTGTTGCGCGCGATCTCGGCGATTTCGGAGGTGAGGGCGTCGATGGACACGCTGACGCGCGCGCCGTCGACGCCGCGGGCGAAGGACAGGACCTGGCGGACGAGATCGGCGCCGCGCTTGGCGCTGCGCTCCATGTTATCCAGCACGCGTTCGGCGCGGGGATCGGGGGAAAACTGGCGCACGAGGTCTATGCCCATGACGATGGGCGAGAGCAGATTATTGAGGTCGTGGGCGATGCCGCCGGCGAGAGTGCCAATGCTCTCCATGCGCTGGGCGCGGAGAAACTGATCCTCGAGCTTTTTCCGTTCGGTGACGTCCTGGCAGGTGCCGGTGGCTTCCCTGGGTTTGCCGTCGGGGCCTTGGATGATCTGCCAGCGTTCCTCGATGAACTTGACGCGACCGTCGGGGAAGCGAAGCCGGTGCTCGACCATGTGGGGGCCTTCGCCGTTCTCAAGGGAGCGGGTAAGGGCCTGGTCGACACGGGGTCGATCCTCGGGGTGCACGATCTGTAAAAACGCGGCGTGGGTGGGGCGGAAGACCGCGGGGTCGGTTTCGAAGATGCGGTGGGTCTCCTCGGACCAAGTGACGTTCAGGGTGGCGAGGTCGGTTTCCCAGCTGCCGACTTTGGCAACGTGCTGGGCCATGGCGAGGCGGCGGGCCAGTTCGCGTTGTTCGTGTTCGCTTTTGCGCAGGGCGCTCTGGGCGGCGCGCTCATCCTCGAGGATGCCGAGCAGGGCGGATTCGGCGCGGGATTTGTCGCGCAGATTGCGCCGCAATTCCAGCTGGGCCATGACCTGGGCGGCGAGGACGCGCAGCGCCTCGCGCTGGAGTTCGTCGAGTTCACGCGGTCGGTAATCGATCACGCAGAGGGTGCCAAGCGGCTGGCCCGACGGGGTGACGAGGGGCACGCCGGCGTAGAAGCGGAGCCGGGGGGCCTCGCGAACCAGGCGCAGGGAGGCGAAGCGCGGGTCGGCGGCGAGATCGCGCAGTTCGGTGAGCGTGCCGGTGTGCATGATGCGCGCACACACGCTGTCTTCGCGCGGGGTCTCGGTGGCATCAAAGCCGATGCAGGATTTAAACCACTGCCGCTCGGCGTCGATTAGCGTGATCAGCGCGGTGGGCGTGCCGCAGATGTGTGCGGCAAGCTGCGCGAGCTGGTCGAAGGGTGGTTCCGCCGGGGTGTCCAGGACGGCGTAGGATCGCAGCACACCCAGGCGGTCGCTTTCTGCCGGATCGATGATGGCGCTCATGTGGGCATGATCGGTGGCTTTGTCCGAGGGCTATCCGGCGCGGGTCTGGCTTCCAAGTCGTAAAGGGCGGGCAGGGAGGCCTGGAGGCGCAGGGCGTTGACCTCTCGTTTCAAGGCGTGGATGCGCTCCTCGCGGCCAAGGGTGACTTCGCGCCAGCGCTCGAGTTCGCGTAGCTGATCGCGCAGGCGTTCCTCCGCGAATTTGCGCTCGGTGATGTCCTGTTCGATGCCGTGCAGGCGGGTGACACGACCGGACGGTTCCGTGTCCACCTTGCCCACCATGTGGTGAAAATGTTGCCGTCCGTCGGGGAGGCGAAGGCGCAGGTCGAGGGCAAACTCCTGGCGGTGACGCAGGGCGCGTTCGATGCAGTCGCGCAGCCGGGCGGCATCCTCGGGGTCGTAGAGGGCGGTCCATTCCTCCAAGGTGGGCGCGCCGCGTTCGGCGGCGCGGGCATGGAGCACGAACAGGGTGTCCGACCAGCTGGCGCGGCCGCTCATGGCATCATAGGTCCAGTCGCCGATGGCGCCGACCACTTGGGCGAGTTTGAGGCGCTCGCGGCCGCTGCGTAGTTCCGCCTCGGCGGCCTCGCGGCGGGACACTTCCTCGCGCAGGGCGCGGGTGCGCTCCTGGACGCGGGATCGCATCTGGACGTTCCAGAAAGCCACCAGGGCAATGATACCGCCAAGCGCGCCCACGAGCGCGGTCGCGATAAGGATGATGCGACGGAGATCGGCGCGTTCCGGCTCGATCATGAAGCCATCGAGGGAGGCGCCGTCCGGGGCGAGGTCCTGGGTGATAAAGGTATCGGCGATGATCTGCCACCGGGCCCGGTTCATGTGCCCCAGTTCGACGACATCGGGCAGCACGTAGGCGCGCATGGCCTCGGCCTCGGCGAGGAGTTGATCACGCGCGGTGCCTCGCGAAGCCGTCGAAGGCAGGGTGAGGATGTATTCCACGATTTTCTCGGGATAACGCATGGCGTAGTCCCAACCCCGCAGGCTGGCGCGAACGAAGGCCCGGGCGCGTTCCGGGTGTTCGGCGAGAAAGGTTTCGGTGGTGAAGAGCGTATCGCCGTAGAAGTTCACGCCGTAATCCAGAGTCCGCAGCAGCGAAGGCGTGACACCGCGCCGGCTCAGCAGGTAGGGCTCCACGGTGGCGTAGGCCGAGACCGCGTCGACTTTGCCGGCGACGAGATCGTCGAGATTCCACGAGTGGGGCACGATTTGAATGGCGCCGGCGTCGATATCCTCGCGGGCGAGCATGGCGCGGAACTGGCTCGCCCCCTGGCCCTCGGCGAGCATGACGCGGGCCCCGATCAAATCACGGGGGGAGCGGATGTGCCGCTCCATCCGGCTGAGGATCACATACGGGGAATGTTGGAAAATGGCGGCGCAGGCGACGAGCGGCCGGCCTTGCAGTCGCTCCAGGAGCACATCGGTGTCGCTCACGCCAAAATGCGCCTGCCCGGAGAGGACTCTCGCGATGGGCGCGCGGTCCGCGCCGCCTTCCTGGATGTCCACCTCCAGACCTTCTTCGGCGTAGTAACCCTGCAAAAGAGCCGCGTAGTAGCCGGCGAACTGGAATTGATGATGCCACTTAAGCTGCAGGCGCACCGGCTCCGAGGCCCGCGCCGAAAGTCCGGTGAAAAACCAGGCGGCAAAGAGGGCGAACAGGAAGCAGGGGATTGCGTTAAGCCGTGGCTGGCCAAGGGGCATGAGGGAATGGTGCCTCGCGCGGCGCGTGTTCGCGAGACTGGAATGCGCCCGGCTGTCCGTGCCCGGCGCGGCGGAAATAGTGTCGGTGGGGCGTTGAGGCCGACCATTGACAAATTCCGCCGGCTCCGGTGCGTTCCTCCCTTTTAATCCCTTTCCCATGTCCATCGTCATCTGGCTGCTCACCTTCGTCCTCGTGCTTTTGTCGGTTTTTCTGGTGCTGGTCGTGCTCGCCCAGAAATCCAAATCCGATGGTGGCGTGGGTGCCGCCCTCGGCGGCGGCATGACCGAGGCGACCTTCGGGGCGGACACGGGCAACATCCTCGCGACCATGACCCGCAACGGCACCATCGCCTTTTTCGTCATTTGCTTCGGTCTCTACCTCGCGCACATCGCCCAGAACGCGGCGGAGAAGAAGGATGCGGTGCTGCCCACCATCGAAGTGCCGGCCGAGGCTCCTGCCGCTGTGCCCGCCGCCGCCACTACCACGGCTATCGAGACCGCTCCGGCTGCCGCCGACACCACGGAGGCCGCGCCCTCGATCTCGCTGCCCGCGATGGGAACCGAGACGGCCGCGCCCGCCGCGTCGGAACCCGCCAAGTAAATCCGCGGTCACCAAGCGAGTGGATACCCACCGCAGCACCCCTTCCCGGCAGACGGCCCGCGCCGTCTGCCTTTTTCTTGCCCTGGCGCTTTCCATCGGCGGTCTCGCGCCCGTGGCGGAGGCCCAGTCGAGGCTGAACCGACCGGCGCCGCGCTACTTCCAACTCACGCCGCCTGATCAGGCGGAGGGGGCGAAAATCCTGCGCGAGATGCGCGCGCTCGGACCGGACGGCGACTATTTCTTCGAGTTTGAACTGCGGGTGCTGCCCCGGCGCGGCGAGGAGCTGCGCCTGCCCGGACGGATGTGGGGCGGGCGCAACCGCGAGGGCCCGCTCACCCGCTTGAGCGTGATCGCGCCGGCGAGCCCGGCGGACGGCGTGACCGGGGTGGAGCAACGCGTGCTGGTGCAGGGCGGGGCGCGTCCGGCGGCATGGCGCTGGCCGGCGGCGGACGGGGCCACGACCATTGCGGTGGACGAGGCCACGCTCTTCGCGCCGCTGGCGGGCACGGATCTGTCGGCCTTTGATCTGCAGATGCCGTTCCTCTACTGGACCGACTCGGTCTATGAGGGAAAGACGCGCCTGAACAACCGCCCGGTGGACACGTTTCTGCTCTACCCTCCGGCGGCCATCGCCACGCACCGGCCCGATCTGGCCGGGATGCGGGTGTATCTGGATCCTGAATACCGCGCCCTGGTGCGGGCGGAGCAGATCGGGGCGGACGAGCGGGTGCTGAAGTCGTTTTCGCTCGGCGGGCTGGTGAAGATCGGCGAGCGCTGGCTGCCGCGCAGCTTCGAGCTGCGCGACGAGACGACGCGCAACAAGACACGGTTCGTGATCACGGCGGCCGCGCTCGGGCTGGATTTCGCCGGCGGCGTGTTCGATCCGGGCAATCTCTCGGGCGGGCTGAGGCCGCCGACCACGCTGACGCGGTTGAACGAGTAGGGTGGGGCGGAGGACGGGTCGCTGGCGCTCCCCGCTACGGCGTAGCGCGGGCAACGCTGAATGGCGGGGTGCGGCGACCCCGCCCTACACGGACGGGACGGGCGATCAGAAGCGCGGCATGCCGCCGCCGAAGCCGCCGAAACCACCGCCGGGGCCGCCCATGCCGCCACCGCCCTTGCGCTGCATCTCCTGCATCTGGCGCATCATCTTTTTGGACCCGCCGCCCTTCAGCATCTTCATCATCTGCTGCATCTGCTGGAACTGCTTCAAGAGTTGGTTGACCTCGACTACCTTCACGCCCGCGCCGTTGGCGATGCGCAGACGGCGGCTGCCGTTGAGCACGTCGGGCTTGCGCCGCTCCTGGTGGGTCATGGAGAGGATGATGGCCTCGGTGCGCTTCATGCCGGACTCGGCGGCGTCCTCGTCGATCTTCATGCCGCTCATGCCGGGCATCATGCCCATGATGCCGCCGAGCGAGCCGAGTTTTTTGATCTGCTGCATCTGGGCGAGGAAGTCCTCGAG
>JALOTV010000262.1 GCA_025457685.1 Opitutaceae bacterium | reverse complement strand
CGCGGAGATTCTCGCCGATCTCGCCGCCACCGGCTGGGTCCACCGCGAGGACCACCTGCGGCGCGAACTGGGCAAGGAATCCGCCGCCGTGCGCGCCTTTTCCGACGAGTGCCGCTTCTGGCTCGCCCACCGCACGACGGCCCAACTAGGTCGCGTTTTGGAATAATTTAGGCGCATCGCAGCTCTGCTCATTACCAACACACCGTGATGTCATCCTTGCTTTCCCGCTACGCCACTTGGCTCCATCTGTGTTGGCCCGCAGGCCGGGTGGAGCAGCTGCCCGAGTGCCGCCCCGACGGCACCACCGCCGTGCCCGGCGTGCGCATCGTTGGCGATCTCACCGGCGTGCCGCTGCTCAAATTTGCCGCCGACTCCGGCGCACGCGCCGCCCGCGCCGTCGCAGCCGAGCTGGGTGACGACCTCGGCGGCGACACCGGCCCGGCCGACCTCGCCATCATCGGCGGCGGCGTCGCCGGCCTAGCCGCCGCGCTGGAGGCGAAAAAACTCGGCCTGCGCTTCGTCGTCTTCGAGGCCGCCCAACCCTTCGCCACCGTCGCGAATTTCCCCAAAGCCAAGCCGATCTTCACCTACCCCACCGAGTTTCGCGCCGCCGGCGACCTCGCCCTCACCGCCTCGGTGAAGGAGGACCTGCTCGCCGAGCTCGAGGCCCAGCGCCTCGCCGCCGGCATCGAGCCCCACCGCGCCCGCATCGAGCGCATCGAGCGGCGCGACGGCCTGCTCCATCTGCACCACCCGGACGGACAACCCTTCCGCGCCCGCCGCGTCATCGTCGCCATCGGACGCGGCGGCGAACACCGCAAACTCGGCGTGCCCGGCGAGACTTCGGACAAGGTGTTCAACCGCCTGCACGATCCGCACGACCACGCCGGCCGCCGCGTGCTCGTGGTCGGCGGCGGCGACTCCGCCCTCGAGGCCGCCGCCGCCCTCGCCCGGGCCGGCGCGAGCGTGACCCTCTGCCATCGCGGCGACGCCTTCCCGCGCGCCAAACCCGAAAACGTCGCCGCCCTCGCCTCCGCCGGCGTCACCGTCGTAGTGAACACTCAACTACGTGCCATCGCCCTCGAATCCGTGACCCTGCGCACCACCGGCGCGGACCGCGACACCGTCCTGCCCAACGACGCGGTCTTCACCTTGGTCGGCCGCGAGGCGCCCCTGGATTTTTTCCGCCGCAGCGGCATTCCCATCCAGGGCGAATCCACCTTCGCCGGCTGGCTCGGCATCGCCGCCCTGCTCCTTTTCTGCCTCTTCGTTTACTCATGGAAGGCCGGCGGCCCCACCGAATCGTGGATCGATCCCGCCGCGTGGACCGAATCGCTGCGCGCCGCGTGGTCCGACCGCTCCACCCTGCTCGGCACCCTCGCGGTCTCGATGCAGTCGCGGTCGTTTTATTACACCCTGATCTACAGCGTCGCCATCCTCGCCTTCGGCCTCGACCGCATGCGCCGTCGCCGCACGCCCTACGTCAAACGCCAGACGTGGACGCTGATGGCTGTGCAGTGGCTGCCGCTTTTCATCCTGCCCGAATTGCTCCTGCCCTGGATGGGCTACAACGGTGCCTTCTCCTCCGGCCTCGGCGCGGCCTTCGCCGACGGTCTTTTTGAGAAATACATCCCCGCCGCCGACTACGCCGCCGGCGCGTGGCCGGAGTGGGGCCACCCACGCGCCTACTGGCGCGCCTACGGCTTCATTTTGGCCTGGCCGCTCAACGTCTATAACGTGTTCACCGAGGCGCCCCACTGGTGGTGGATCGGCATCGGCGCGGTCCAGACCTTCGTGCTCATCCCGTGGGCGGTTTGGCGCTGGGGCAAGGGCGCCTACTGCGGCTGGATCTGCTCCTGCGGCGCGCTGGCCGAGACCGTCGGCGACCGCCACCGCCACAAGATGCCCCATGGCCCGCTCTGGAACCGGGTCAACTTCATCGGCCAGGTCTTCCTCGCCGCCGCCTTCGCCCTGCTCGCCCTGCGCGTCGCCGGCTGGATTTTCCCCGACTCGTGGGCGGATCGCGTCTTTCCGTTTCTGCTCGAGGGCAAGGGCGCGGATGGCCGCCTGACGGACACGTTTTTCCTCAGCTACAAATGGTTCGTCGATATCCTCTTCGGCGGCGTGCTGGGCGTGGGTTTTTACTTCAAATACTCGGGCCGCATCTGGTGCCGTTTCGCCTGCCCGCTCGCGGCGCTGATGCACCTCTACGCGCGCTTCTCGCGCTTCCGCATCTTCGCGGAGAAAAAGAAGTGCATCTCGTGCAACGTCTGCACGTCCGTCTGCCACCAAGGCATCGACGTGATGGCCTTCGCCAATCAAGGCCTGCCCATGGAGGACCCGCAGTGTGTGCGTTGCTCGGCCTGCGTGCAGAGCTGCCCCACCGGCGTGCTGAGCTTCGGCCAACTCCTCGCCGACGGCCGCCCGATTTTCGACGGCCTGCCCGCCTCGCCGGTGCAGATGCGCGAGTCCGCCGCCACGCCCCCGCCGCCCGCTTGCGGCGCATCGCCGTCGCGATAGGCTGGACGGCATGACGCTCCGTCGCCACTTCGCCGCCGTCCTCGCCCTCCTTTGCGGCCTCGCCCTTTCCGGCCGCGCCGCCTCGCCTTTCACCGACCGCCTGCTGCGCGACGAGGCGCTTTGGGGCGACGGCCGCGCCGAGTTGTCCATCTACGCCGGCACCGAGCGCCGCTACGACGTCGCGCGCGAGACCGAGGTGCGCCACATCCTCGTGCGCGAACACTTCGCCGCCGACGCCCAGGTCAAGGCCGACGACTGGCGCGCCCCGGGGGCCTACCCCGTCATCAAGCTCAACCAGATCCTCACCGTGCCCACCGGCACCTATCGCTACGACCAGGGCCACTCGGCTTTCTGGCGGGCCGATACCGGCGGCCTGATCAAATTCGCCCTCACGTCCAACGACTCCTGCGGCCTCACCTACAAGCAGGGCAACTTCGACGGCACGCGCTGGCGCTACCGCGCCTTCACCTACTGGGACGGTATGTCGGAGACGGATACACGCGGCGTGCCGCCCGCCGGCGCGCTTTTCTACGATGAGCTGCCCTTCCGGCTGCGCCTCCTCGACTGGCCGCGCATCACCCGCTTCACCGCCCCGCTCATGGCCGGCGTGATCGGCTCGCGCGCCGACCGCCTCGTCTGGACTCCGGCGAGTTTCAGCGTCGCCACCGGCGAAGCCACCCATGCCGTCACGGTGGACCACGCGCGCGGACGGGATCGTTTCTTCCTCGACGCCGCCTCGCCCCACCTGCTCCGCCGCTGGGAGCGCTGGGACGCCACCGCCCTCGACCTGCGCCACTCCGTGCGTATGCCCTACTGGGAGCTCAACCGTCCCGGCGACGAGCGCCTGCTCACGCCCCCCGCCGCTCCTTAGCCAACTCGCTCGCGGGCGAGCCTATCCGCCTATCCATCCTTGGTTCGTCCTTCGCGTCCTTAGCGTCAAAAATTCATCCGGACTTTCCGCCCCGCCCCGCGACTTGCCAGCGCCCTCGCCGCCGCCCACGTTGGCACATTCCCATGTTCGAATCCCTTACCGACAAACTCTCCACCGCCCTCCGCAACCTACGCGGCGTCGGCCAGCTCACCGAAGCCAACATGGAGATGGCCCTGCAGGACGTGCGCACCGCCCTGCTCTCCGCCGACGTCCACTTCCGCGTCGCCCGCGAGTTCATCGAGAAGGTCAAGGCCAAGGCCGTCGGCCAGGAAGTCCTCAAGGGCGTCAACCCCGGCCAGCAGATCGTCAAAATCATCAACGACGAGCTCACCGCCCTGCTCGGCGAGGGCTCCACCGCCCTCTCCGCCGCCCGCCCGCTCAAGGTTCTCATGGTCGGCCTCCACGGCTCCGGCAAGACCACCTCCACCGCCAAGCTCGGTCGCCTGCTCAAGAAGAAGGGCTACTCCAAACCCTTCGCCGTCGCCTGCGATATCTACCGCCCCGCCGCAATCGACCAGCTCGAGATCCTCGCCAAGCAGGAAGAGCTCGGCTTTTACGCCGACCGCGTCTCGCGCGACGTCCCCGCCATCGGCGCGGCCGGTCTCGCCGCCGCCAAGGCCGCCAACGCCGACCTCATCCTTTTCGACACCGCCGGCCGCCTGCAAATCGACGCCGACCTCATCCAGGAGGTCAAAAACCTCCGCGACCGCGTGCAGCCAGACGAGATCATCCTCGTGGCCGACGGCGCGCTCGGCCAGGAGGCGGTCAACGTCGCCAAGACCTTCCACGACGCCCTCCAGCTCACCGGCCTCATCCTCACCAAGCTCGACGGCGACGCCCGCGGCGGCGCCGCCCTCTCCATCAAGTCCATCACCGGCGTGCCGATCAAATTCGTCGGCACCGGCGAGAAGACCGCCGACTTCGATGTCTTTTATCCCGACCGCCTCGCCTCCCGCATCCTCGGCATGGGCGACGTCGTGTCGCTCGTGGAGAAAGCCGCCGAAGTCATCGACCAGAAGGAGGCCGAGCGCATGGCCGAGACGAAGTCATCGACCAGAAGGAGGCCGAGCGCATGGCCGAGAAGATGCGCAAGGCCGACTTCACCCTCGAGGACTTCCTCGCCCAGATGCAGCAGATCAAGAAGCTCGGCTCCCTCGGCGGCATCATGGGCATGATGCCCGGCATGAGCGGCATGAAGATCGACGAGGACGCCGCCGAGTCAGGCATGAAGCGCACCGAGGCCATCATCCTTTCCATGACGCACCAGGAGCGGCGCAAGCCCGACGTGCTCAACGGCAGCCGCCGTCTACGCATCGCCAACGGCGCGGGCGTGAAGGTCGTCGAGGTCAACCAACTCCTGAAGCAGTTCCAGCAGATGCAGCAGATGATGAAGATGCTGAAGGGCGGCGGGTCCAAAAAGATGATGCGCCAG
>JALOTV010000261.1 GCA_025457685.1 Opitutaceae bacterium | reverse complement strand
GCCACTTTGGTGAGCACACCGGCGACCGTGGCCTTTTTCGGACTGGTCGCGCCCGGCGGCTTTTTCGTCAACCTCGTGCTCATACCGGTCGCCGGACTGGTGCTCTTCGCGGGCGTCGCGGCCATGGTTTGCGGACTGGTCGGCCTTGCTCCGCTGGCGATCTTGTTCAACCACGCGGCCGCGCTGGTGTTGGCCGCGATGGACTACGTGGTGATCCGCACCCTCGATGTGCCCGGCGTGTCTTGGCCGGCCGCCTTCGCGGCGCCTTGGATGGCGGGCGCGGCGAGCGCGGGACTGCTCGCCCTCCTCGCCTGGGGCTACGCCCGTGGCTGGCCGGCGCGCGAGGGCGGTTACTGGATGCCCTATGGCGCGCTCTGCCTCGTGCTTGTGCTCGGGGTGCGAGGCGTTTCAGTGACCACGCCATGAAAAGCGCCTACGAACTCGCAATGGAGCGGCTCGCCAAATCCGAGCCGAAGGAGAAACCGCTCAGCACCGCGCAAAAACAGCGCCTTGCCGAGATAGACCGCGTCCACAAGGGCAAGTGGGCCGAGCGGGAAGTGTTCCTCAAGGAGCAGCTGGAAAAAGCGCTCGCCCGCGGCGAGGCCGACGAAGCCGAGCAGGTGCGCGTGCAGCTCGCCCGCGAGAAGCTGCGCATCGAGGAAGAATGCGAGGCCGAGAAAGACGCCGTGCGCCGCGAATCTCGGGCCTGAGAAACAGCTCCGCCAACGCGGCGGAAAACGACGCCGCCTTCCCGGCTTAGAGCAAGTCCGCCGCGAGCTCGGCCAGGCGGCTGCGCTCGCCCTTGGTCAGCTTCACGTGCGCCGCCAGCGACTGGCCCTTCATGCGGTCGTGGCAATAGACCAGACCGTTGCTGCGCGAATCCACGTAAGGGTTGTCGATCTGCGCGGGGTCACCGATAAGCACGATCTTGGACCCTTCGCTGATGCGCGTGATCACCGTCTTCACCTCGTGGGGGGTGAGTTGCTGCGCCTCGTCGAGAATGAAGAAGCGCCGGGCGATCGAGCGACCGCGGATAAACGCGAGCGCCTCGACCTCGACCAGACCGCTCTTGATCAAACGCTCGTAGGGCTTGATCGGGGCCGCTCCGCCGGGGCCGCCGCCGTGCGCGGCGGGCGCCGCTCCGGTGAGGGCGGCGTTGGACATCGCGAGCGCCGAGGCGCTGTTTTTTCGATGTTTTTTGGAGACCTTTTTCGACGCGAATTGCGGTTCGCGCGGCGGCTTGGACGGGATCAGCACTTCGAGCGCGTCGAAGTAGGGCTGGAGCCAGGGCTTCATCTTTTCCTCCATCGTGCCGGGCAGGAAACCGATGTCTTTCCCCAGCGCCATGACCGGACGGGAAATGGACACGCCGTCGTAGCGGGAGTGGTCGTCGTGCGTCTGGTGGAGCGCGCAGCCGATGGACAGCAGCGTCTTGCCTGTGCCCGCCTTGCCGAAGCAGGTGATCAACGTGATCGAATCATCGAGCAGCGCATCCATGAAAAACTGCTGCTCAAGATTGCGACCGCGGATGGCGATGCCGCCGGGCGCCTTGATGCTGTCCGGAATTTTCAGCCGGGCCACGCGACCGTCGCCATAATAGCGGGCGGGCATCGTTTTGCCCTCGGTGGAACGCAGCAGCACGTATTCGTTCAGGGTGAGGGTGCGCGCGGTTTCGTCATCGAGCGTAAACTCGCCCTCGGACGCGAAGCGTTGGAGTTCGTAGATGGTGACCGCGATCTCGCGATAATCGCCCTCGTCGTCCACCTCGGCGACCTTGTCGTTGAGGTAGTCCTGCGCGTCGAGCCCGACGGCCCGCGCCTTGAGCGTCACGTTGACGTCCTTGGTCACCAAGATGGTGGGCGGCGAATAGCGAGACTTCACATAGAGCGCGCACGCGATGATGCGGTTGTCCTTCTTGCCCAGGTCGGGAAGCACCGCGCGGAAGGCCACCATCTCCGCCGTGTCGCGCAGCGCCGGATCCGCCAGCCAAGGGTTGATGATGACCGACAGCGTGCCGCCGTTCTCCAGCTTCACGCCCTCGTGCATCGACCGCGAGTCGGGGAGAAGCTCCGAGAGGATGCGGTGCACGCGCCGGGCATTGCGTCCGCGCTCCGTGGATTGCTCGGTTTTTATCGCGTCGAGTTCCTCCAGCACCTCGACCGGGATGGCCAAGTTGTTGTCCTCAAATTTGAAGATGGAGTGAGGATCGTGGAGCAGGACATTCGTATCGAGGACGAAGGTCTTGGCCTTCGTTGACACCTTGGACCTGGGTTTCGACGCAACCGAACCGGAGGGGGATTCCATGTCGTGGATAACTTGTGAACAACCCTGTCCGCGACGGCGGGATTGTCGATGCAGGAGTGTGGCTATTTTGCAAAAACGCGCGGATGCGCCCAGCTCTGCACGGCCCGTGCCACGGCGGGGGCGGTTTGAGCTTAGGCGTAGGGCTGGGGCCGAGGCGCATCGGGATCGCGAGGCCGCACCGCATCGGCCGCCCAGAGCCGCAACAACAACTCGGCGAGGTTGCGCAGGCTGACCCGCCGCAACCCTTCTCTGCGCACCGCGTCGCGCATCGGCTCCGCCACTTGCGCGCGCTCCTCGTAGTAGCGCCACAGCTCGCGCTCGATCACCAACGAGGCCGCGTGCACGTCGCTCGCTTCGCGCGCCTCCCGCCTCACCACGTCCTGCCAATGTCTGCGTTCCTCCGCGTGCGCGTGGAGGTAGTCGTGCAACATCTGTTCGTGACGATTAAGGCTCATGATTCGGAAACCGGACGTAAAATACGCCTGATCGCCAGCCTGCAAACGCCGCCTTTTGCGAGGTCGCGCCCGCACGCGCCCGGACCGGTGCGCAAGATTTGCTCCGCTTTTTCCCGCCCTCTGCTAAGGGTGACGGCAATATGTCGAAACTCAAAGAACAGGCTCCGGCCATTCTCGTCACCGCCCTCGTCATGGGCGCGCTCCTCGGCGGCTACGCCTACTACGTGAACGCCAAGATCCTGCCCGCCCAGCGCGCCGAGCTCGAATCCATGCGCCTCGCCCACGCCGCCGATCTCGAACGCTCCGCGGCCGAGACGCGCCAGGAAATCGCCGCGGTCAACCAGTTGCTCAAGGATGCCATCGCCGCCCGGGGCAACGGTCTCTTCGCCACCCAGGAAGAGGCCGAGGCCGCCGAGGCCGCCCAGGTCGCCCGTCTCGCCGAGGCCGTCGCCCAACAGCTTCAACCCTACAATCCCCTGCCCAAGACACCCGAGGAGGCGGAGGCCATGCAGAACGCCCAGATCGACAAGGTCTCCGGCCGCCTGTCCGAGCGCATCCAGCCCATCCTCGGCCAGATCGCCGCCGATCAGAATCTCACTCGCGAATCCCTCGATCGCTACGCCGGGCAAATCTCGAACGAGGTCTCCGCCGTCCTTGGCGGCGAGCTCGCGCGCAACGAACGCCTCGGCACCCAGGTCCAGCTCACCCAGAGCCTCGCCCAGGAATCGGTCGCGCTATCCTCCGAACTCACCGCGCTCTACCTGAGCTCGATCAAGGATCAGGGCGTCATCAACCGGCTCCTGCTCCTGCCGGCCAACATCGTGCGCGACGCCTCCAACTTCAGCCTGCTCAACAACGAGGAGCGTCGCGCCAAAGAGGCCGAGCTCACCAAACGCCTCCGCGATATCCAGACCCGTCTGGACGCCGCCCGCACCGCGACCGACGCCACGGTGGGCAACAAAACCTCCGGCGCCACGGCCACCGAGCCAGCCGTCGTGGTGGAGCCGGCTCCCGTCAGACTGCCCCCCACCCGTCCCGCTTCCTCGTGATGTTCGGACGCACCCGTCGCGTTCAGCTCTGAGTCGGATCCGCCGTCACGGATAGATCCGCCGCGTCAAGGGGCAGGTCGCGTATGCGCTTGCCCGTCGCGGCGAAGATCGCGTTGCCCAGCGCGGCCGGCACGGGGGGAATTATGGGCTCTCCCAACCCCGTGGGCGGATTGTCCGTGATCACGAAATGCGTCTCGATCTTCCGGGGCGCCCGTCCGATTCGCAGCAAGGGCATGTCGGCGAAACCGGTCTGCACCACGCGGCCGCCCTCGATGGTGATGCGCTGCAGCAGGGACGAGCTGATGCCGTCCACCACCGAGCCCTCCGACTGGTTCTCCGCGCCGCTAAGATTGAGAATTTGGCTGCCCACATCCGCCGCCACGACAGCTCGATCGATGGACAATTCCCCCTCCGGGCTGACCGTCACCTCGATGACCACGGCGGCGTAGCCGAGATGGCTGAATTGAAACGCGATCCCGCGCCCACGCCCCGCCGGCAGAGCGGAGCCCCACCCGGCCCGCGCCGCTGCCTCGCGCACCACGCCGGCCATGCGGCCGGTGTCAAAGGCCGCGCCGCGCCCGTTCGCGGGCGTGAGGCGACGGGGCTCGCCCAGCAGCGCGAGACGAAACTCCACCGGATCTCGCCGCGCCGCATGGGCCAGCTCGTCGATGAAGCACTGCTGCGCGAAACACTGCGCACTCGTGCGCGGCGCGCGCCAGGGCCCCATCGGTATGCCGTTGGGCAAGGCCTCGACCCGCAGACGGCAGTTCGGCACCA
>JALOTV010000260.1 GCA_025457685.1 Opitutaceae bacterium | reverse complement strand
CCGCCAGATGCAGATCGAGGCCGCCGTCTCCGAGGCCGACATCAGCAACATCCGCGAGGGCCAGGCGGTCAACTTCACCGTGGACGCCTACCCCGGCCAACAATTCCGCGGCGAGGTCAGCCAGATCCGCAACGCCCCCACCCGCGAACAAAACGTCGTCAGCTACACCACCGTCATCGACGTGCGCAACGACGACCTCCGCCTCAAACCCGGCATGACCGCCGACGTCGCTATCGTCATCCAGGAACGCACCGACGCCCTCCTGCTCGGCAACGCCGCCCTCCGCGCCCGCGTGCCCGAGGAGCTCATCCTTCCCGTGGTCGCCGCCCCCGCCGCTGCAGGTCAGGCCGCCGCCGTCTCGCCGGAAGAGGCCTTCCGCGCCTTGCTCAAGGAGGCCGGCCACACCGAGGGCCGCCCCACTCCCGCCGTCATGGAGCGCGTCCGCGCCCTCGCCGCCGAGCGCGGCATTACCCTACCAGAGCGTCGCGGCGGTCGCAACCGGGGCGCCGGCGCCACCCCGCCGACCGAGACCACCCAGAACGTTTATCTCGTCGCCGGCACCGCCGAGGCCCCGCGCGCCCAGGCCGTCACCGCCCGCTTCGGCATCAGCGATGGCGTCAACACTGAGATTCTTTCCGGCCTCGAGGAAGGCGCCAAGGTCATCACCTCCACCATCGAGGCCGCCGAACTCGCGACCGGCCCCGCACGCAATCCCTTCGCGCCGGCCCCGTCCGAACGTCGCCGTTTCTAAGCGTCCCCGCACCGCCCCCCACCGTGCCGCCTCCCGTCGTCCAGCTCCGAGATATCCGTCGCACCTACACCAATGGTGAACTCGAGGTCCATGCCGTGCGCGATCGCCATCATGGGCGCCTCGGGCTCCGGCAAGAGCACGTTGATGAACACCCTCGGGTGCCTCGACCGGCCCACCTCCGGTTCCTACCTGCTCGATGGCGTCGACGTCGCCACCCTCGACCGCGAGGCCCGCGCCGACCTGCGCAACCAGAAGCTCGGTTTCGTCTTCCAGGGCTTCAACCTTCTCCCCCGCACCAGCGCGCTGGAAAACGTCGAGCTCCCCATGCTCTACGCCCCGCGCCGCGTGCCCACCGAGGAGATGCGCCGGCGCGCCATGGCCGCCCTCGAAATCGTCGGCCTCTCCGCCCGCCACGACCACCTGCCTTCCCAGCTTTCCGGCGGCCAGCAGCAACGCGTCGCCATCGCCCGCGCCCTCGTCAACGAGCCGCGCCTGCTCCTCGCCGACGAGCCCACCGGCAATCTCGACAGCAAGACGTCCGTCGAGGTCATGGGCGTTTTCCAGCGCCTCAACGAGCAGGGCATCACCATCGTGATGGTCACCCACGAGCTCGACATCGCCAATTACTGCAAACGCATCCTCGTCGTGCGCGACGGCCTGGTCGTGCGCGACGAACCCGTCGCCCACCGCTCTCTCGCCACCGAGGAGCTCGCCCGCCTCACCGCCGCCGAGGCCGCCGCCAAACTCACCTCCGCGCCCGCCGGATCCTAGCCCGCAGCCCTCCCGCCATGCGCCTCTTCGCCACCATCGTCATTTCCCTGCGCGCCCTGCGCCGCAACAAACTGCGCTCCTTCCTCACCGCCCTCGGCATCATCATCGGCGTCGGCGCGGTCATCACCATGGTCAGCATCGGCAACGGCGCCAAAGCCCAGGTCGAGGCCCAAGTCGCCTCCCTCGGCCGCAATGTCATCGCCGTCTTCCCCGGCAGCTCCACCGGCTCCTCGGGCGCGCGCGGCGGCATGGGCAGCTCCAACACCCTCACCGTCGCCGACGCCGAGGCAATCAAGCGCGAGGTCACGGGCGTCGTCGCGGTCAGCCCCGAGATTCGCCAGGGCTGGCAGGTGCTCGGCAACGGCCGCAACTGGCGCACCAGCGTTTACGGGCAGGCACCCGATTTTGTCAGCATCCGCGCCTGGAACATCACCGAGGGCCGCATGTTCAGCGACGTCGAGACGCGCTCCGCCGCCAAGGTCTGCGTCATCGGCGCCACCGTCGCGCGCGAGCTCTTCGCCGACCTCGATCCCGTCGGCCAGACCATGCGCATCCGCGATGTCCCGTTTCGCATTCTCGGCGTGCTCGCCCCCAAGGGCTACAACGTATTCGGCCAGGACCAGGACGACGCGGTCATCATGCCCTACACCACGTTCATGACCCGCATCTTCCGGTGGCGCGATACCGTCAGCACCATCCTCATCGAGGCGCCCAGCACCGCCGCCATGCCCCGCATCCAGCAGGAGGTGAATGACCTGCTCCAGCAGCGGCGCGGCGGCCGCGAACCCGACTTCACCGTGCGCAACCAGCTCGAACTCGCCGAGGCCGCCTCCGCCACTTCGCGCACCATGACCGCCCTGCTCGGCGCCATCGCCGGCGTGTCCCTCCTCGTCGGTGGCATCGGCATCATGAACATCATGCTCGTGTCCGTCACCGAGCGCACCCGCGAGATCGGCATCCGCCTCGCCATCGGCGCCCACGATCGCGACATCCGCATCCAGTTCCTCATCGAGGCCATGATCCTCTCCATGCTGGGCGGCGCGCTCGGCGTCGCCGTGGGCGTGGGCCTCGCCGAGACCCTGTCCCACTTCAACGGCTGGCCCACCCTGGTCTCCACCTCCTCGGTGCTGCTCGCCGTCGGCTTCTCCGCCTTTGTCGGCATCGCCTTCGGTTTCTACCCCGCGCACAAGGCCGCCCAGCTCGACCCCATCGAGGCCCTCCGCTTCGAATAACAAACAGACGCGCCGGCCAACGCGTCCCGGCGGCGCCGGTAATATTTTCGCATCGACGCCCTGCGTCTGCGCGAAAGCGTGACAGCTTGTCCGCATGACCATCCTGCCCATCAAGCCCGCCGAAGACGCCTCGCCCGAGGCCCTGCGGGCCTTCTTGGCCGGTTGCCAGGCCCGCGCCTCCGCCGATGGCCAGCCCGTGCTCGCGAGCATTTCGCTGGTCGTTCCCGCCCTCGATCCGCTCGCCGTCCTCGAGGCCATCTTCGATCCCGCCGAGCCCCATTTCTACGCCGAGCGCCCGTCCCTCGCCACCGCCCTGGCCGGAGCCGAGATCGCGCTCAGCACCACCGCCTCCGGCCCGGGCCGCTTCGACGCCGTGCAGCGTTTCATCGACGCCACCCTCGCCCGCACCATCGCGGTGGGCGATGTGAACGCGCCCTTCGGCGGCCCCCATTTTTTCACCAGCTTCAGTTTCTTCGACGAGGTCGAGTCCGGCGAAGCCTTCCCCGCCGCCCACGTCTTTGTGCCCCGCTGGCAAGTCGCCCGCGCCGGCGAGGTCACCACCGCCGTGGCCAACATTGTCGTCGAGCCCGGCAGCGATCTCGACGCCCTCACCGCCCGGGTCTGGCGAGCCCACGGCAAATTCGCCCGCTTCGAGCACCCCGAGCCCGCGCCCTGCGCGCCGCCGCCCGCCCCGCTCGAGTTTCGCCAGGAAGAGGCCGGCGACTACCGCGCCGCCGTCTCGCGCGGGCTCGCGCGCATCGCCGCCGGCGAGTTCCAGAAAATCGTGCTCGCGCGCGCCATCGACCTCACCGCCAACCGCCCGCTCCACCCGCTCACCGTGCTCAACGGCCTGCGCGAGCGCTTCCCCGATTGCTACGCGTTCTCCGCCGCCCTGGGTCGCGGCCCGAGCTTCATCGGCGCCTCGCCCGAACGTCTGGTGCGCGTCAGCCGCGGCGTGATCGAGACCGAGGCCCTCGCCGGCTCCGCCCGCCGGGGCACCGGCGCCAACGAGGATGCGGCCCTCGCCGCCGCCCTCCTCCGCAGCGAGAAGGATCTGCGTGAGCATCGCCACGTCATCGGCTCCATCACCCGTCGCATCGAACCGCTCGGCGTGCGCCTGACCTACCCCGAGACTCCGGCCCTGCGCAAACTCGCCAACGTGCAGCATCTCCACACCCCGATGACCGGCCCCTTGCCCGACGGCGTGCGCCTGCTCGACCTGCTCGCCGTGCTCCACCCCACCCCGGCCGTGGGCGGCACGCCACGCGAGGCCGCCGTGGCGCGCATCCGCGAGCTCGAGGGTTTTCCGCGCGGGCTCTACGCCGGCGCGATCGGCTGGCTCAACTCGCGCGGCGGCGGCGAGTTTTTCGTCGGCCTGCGCTCCGCCTTGGTCGAGTCATCGCGCGCCCGCGTCTATGCCGGCGCAGGCATCGTCGCCGGCTCCGAGCCCGAGCGCGAATTCGCCGAGACCGACCTGAAATTCCAAGCCCTGCTCGCTGCCCTTCGCAGTTAATCCGCCCGAGAAAAATACGCGACCAACTGGAAACCTGAACCAATCCCGGGTTTGGCTTCCGTGTATTCCGTGTGTTCCGTGGGCTAATCGTATGACCCTCGACTTCAGAAACACCAACGCCCTCTGGAGCTCCGTCGCAGCCGAGACGCTTTTCCGCGCCGGCGTGCGCCACGCCGTCATCTCGCCCGGCTCCCGCAACACCCCGCTCACCTTCGCGCTCGTCGCCCATCCGGGCATCGCCACCACACCCGTGCTCGACGAACGCTCGGCCGCGTTTTTCGGTCTGGGCATCGCCAAGCGCACCGGCGCGCCCGTCGTGCTGCTCTGCACCAGCGGCACCGCCGGGGCCAACTACCTGCCCGCCGTCGTCGAGGCGCGCGAGAGCGGCGCCCCGCTCCTCATCATCACCGCCGACCGACCGCCGGAACTGCGCGACTGCGCTTCCGGCCAGACCATCGACCAGCAAAAACTCTTCGGCTCCTTCGTCACGTTTTACCACGAGCTCGCCGTGCCCGAGCCGCGCATCGAGCTGCTGCGCTACCTTCGCCAGACCCTGCGCCACGCCGTGGCCCGCGCCCTCGCCTCAGGCCCCGTCCACCTCAACTCCCCGTTCCGCGATCCCCTGCCGCCGATCGAGGACACCACGGCGCGACCGCTCGCCGCTTCCGTGGCTTGGGAAGAGTTTTTCACCCTGCCTGGCTCCACATCCGGAAAACCTGCCGTCCCCGCCGCGTTGCCCGCAGATTTCATCCGCTCGCGCGGCGTGATCGTGTGCGGCGGCGGCGGATACGATGCCGGCTCCGTCGCCACGCTAGCCGCCCGGATCGGCTGGCCCATCCTTGCCGACGCGCTTTCGCCCCTCCGCCTGCGCCGCCCCGCCGACTCCGGCGCGGTGATCGTGGCCGCCTACGATGCCATCTTGCGCGATGAGCGCGCCACCTCCGCCCTAAGGCCCGAGGCGGTTCTTATCTTGGGCGAGATTCCGACCAGCAAAGTCCTCCGCGCCTGGCTCACCGCCTGCGACGCCCCCACCGTCCATCTCGCCCTCGTGTCGGCCGACTCGTCCGCAGCCGTGTCCGATCCCGCCTGGACCGCGCGTTGGCAACACGCCGAGGCCGCCGCGCAGGCCGCGCTCGACGCCGGACTCGCGGCCCAGCCGGCTTTTGAGGGCGGCTACGTCCGCGCCCTGGCCAGCGCGCTCGGACGGGACCACACCTTGTTCGTCGCCAGCAGTATGCCGGTGCGCGATCTCGAATACCTCGCGCCCGTCCGCCCCGACGGCCCGCGCGTGCTCGCCAACCGCGGAGCCAATGGCATCGACGGCACCCTCTCCACCGCCCTCGGCGTCGCCCACGACGGCGCGCCCGCCGTGTTGCTCACCGGAGATCTCGCCTTCCTGCACGACACCAACGGCCTGCTCGTCGCCGCCAAACTGCGCGGATCGCTCGTCGCCGTCGTCGTCAACAACGCCGGCGGCGGCATCTTCGGCCACCTGCCCGTGGCCGCCTTTAATCCGCCCTTCGAGGAATACTGGGCCACCCCGCAGACCGTGGACCTCGCCGCCCTGTGCGCC
>JALOTV010000259.1 GCA_025457685.1 Opitutaceae bacterium | reverse complement strand
GTGCGCGATCGGTGCGAAGGTCGGAAACGCAATCCCTTCGACGAACCCGAATGTGGCCACCACTACGGCCGCGCGATGGCGGCTTGGAACACCCTCGTGGCGTGGAGCGGATTCCAGTTCTCGGCGGTGGATCGCCGCATGAGTTTTGGCGGGCGACCAGGGCGGCACTTCTGGTCCAACGGCGCGGCGTGGGGCACTTTTGAGCGGCGGGAAAATCGCGCGACGCTCCGAGTGCTGCACGGTGATCTGAGGGTCGCAGAACTTTGCATCGCGGGATGCCGTCCGTGCGCCGTGGCCGGCGGCGGCGTATCCGAAGGGCAATTACAGGAATTTGAACTGATACCTGAATAGACTACGACATGCCGGCCAACGTTCTCTGGATTTTTTGTGAAGACCTGAGCCCCTGGTTCTCAGCCTACGGCGACACCACGGTGCCGACGCCGGTGCTGGATGGGCTGGCGCGCGAGGGCGTGGTTTTTCGCAACTGCCATAGTCCGGCACCGGTGTGTTCGCCGGTGCGCTCGGGCATCATCACCGGGTGCTGGCCTTCGTCGATTGGCGTGCATCAGCATGTGAGTTCGCGCACGTGGGTAGGCATGCCGCCTGTGCATTTGCCGGAGCCGGTGCGGCCGCTGCCGGCGCTGCTGCGCGAGGCGGGTTACTTCACCTACAACCTCGGCAAGGATGACTACAATTTTTTCCATCGGAGGGAGGATTTGTATGCGGGGCACTATGAGGTGCTTGAGTTTTACGGGCCCCAGCATGTCGGTCACCGCATGACTGATTATCCGCGCGACTGGGCGTTTTGGCGGCAGCGCGCACCGGGGCAGCCTTTCTTCGGGCAAGTGACGCTGTGGGCGGGCAAAAATCCGCGTCGCGTGGCGGAGCCGACCGATCCGACGACGATACGGCTGGAGCGGTGTTATCCCGACACGCCGACCTTCCGCGCGCGGCGCGCCGCGCACTACGACCAGATTCGCACCACGGACGCGGAGGCGGGGGAGATTTTGGCGGCGCTGCGGGCGGATGGTCTGCTGGAGAGCACGTGGGTCGTGTTTATGTCGGATCACGGCTACGACATGCTGCGCGGGAAACAGTTTTGCTATGACGGCGGCACTCACGTGCCGCTCATCATTCGGCCACCGGATGGGGTGGGCGTGGCGTGGGAGCGCGGCTCGGTGCGTGAGGACATGACGAGCTCGCTCGATGTGACGGCGACAACGCTCGCGCTGCTCGGGCAACCGATCCCGGGTTGGATGCAGTCGCGCGATCTGTTCGGGAGGAATTATAGCAGGGAATTCGTGGTGTCGGGGCGCGACCGATGCGATGGCACGGTGGATCTGACGCGCTCGGTGCGCACGCGGCGGTATCGCTACGTGCGGAATTTCTTGCCCGACCGGCCGCTGATGCAGCCGCAGTATCGGTCGCAGTCGGCGTGTTATTTGGAATACCGGCGGCTTTGGCAGGAGGGGAGGCTCTCGCCCGAAGCGGCGTATTTCGCGGGCGACGCGCGGTTGGCAGAAGAGCTCTACGACTGCGCGAACGATCCCGATGAGGTGAACAATTTGGCGGGCGACCCGTCGCACGCGGCGGTGCTGGAAGTGCATCGCACGATGCTGGCGCTGTGGCAGCGGCAGATCGGAGATCGCGGCGGGCAGCCGGAGCCGGAGGAGCAGTATCGGTGGTTGTTTAACAAATGGGGCCCGGATCAGTGCTGGGGGCCGGAATACGATGCGGTGCGAACCGATGGATGTGCCATTTAAGGTGGACGACACGGACAACGGCCCCGCGTCTCGGAACGGTTCTCATTAAATCGATGAGAATATCCGTTTACCTGCGTCTGGCCGTTCTCCTGTGCGGTTTGATGGTTGCCGACCTGTGCGGCCGCACGGTCGTGGCGACTTACTCCACGGACTTTAATTCCTCCGGAACTCCGAACGCCGGCTGGAGCTACCTTTGGAATGCTCCGATTGGATGGAGCCTCGGGGTGACGGGCGACCAGAGCACCGGGTTCATCGGCACCCCGTCCCAATACCGGGCGATGATGCTGGCCTCATATTCCTACTTTGCCGACGGAGACACTTCCGGCACCAACAACGCCCCTGCGGGATTTGCGCGCCTTTCAGCCACGGGCGGTCATCCGGGCCCAGCCGCCGGATCGACCAACAAGCGCCCGCGCTACGCCATCGCCGCCTACACGGCGCCAGTGGCAGGGCTCTATGCCATCGAGAATAGTTTCATCTCCATCGCGAGTGCGACGAGCGATGGCGTGGAAGTCTTGGTCTTGCCCGGAAAATCCGAAGCGGTCTTGCGCCACACGGCACGGTCCGGGACCAGTAGTTCGTTCGACGTCGAGATAGGCTACCTGGATGCCGGGCAGATCATCTATGTCGCATTCGGTCCGGGCGCGACCGCCAACAGTGATGCCTTCCAGATGGATTTCAGCATCGTGCGCTACGAACGGCAGTCCTTTCGCGAGCAACTCCTCAGTGGCATCACTTCCGGGGCGAGTGTGGTCACCCTCACGCCCGGACGTTACTACGCCAACCCTACCTCGAGCTACGTCACCGTTTCGAACTACCGGCCAAGCACACCGGTGACCATCGTTATGGACGGGGTGGAGCTGATCAACCAGTCGCTCCACCGCGCGGTGGGTTTTGTTAATTGTAACAACCTCAACCTGCGAGGCCTGAGCATCGACTATGACCCGCAACTCTACCGCCAAGGCACCGTAGAATCGATCAACGGCAGCAGCTTTCAGGTGCGCTTGCACGAAGGCTATCCGCAGACCCTGAGCAACCAGGCGACGAGCGGTATCATCTATGAGCCGGGGACTCTGCGGATGAAACAGTTAACCAACACCATCTATCCGCCGGAAACCAACACGACGGAGCTCCTGCCGGAGTCGGAGGGTGGGCTGTTCACCTACACAAGTAACAGCTTGGTGGCTAACCTCGCCGTCGGTGATTACGTCGCCTTCACGGAACCTGTGGGCATCCCGCACACTTTTTATCTGGAGAAGTGCCAGGACATCCGGGTGGAGGACGTTTCTATTCATGGTTCGCCGGCCTTCGCCTTCCTGTGCCTGGAAAGTGAGCGCATCACGCTCGACGGCGTGAAGGTAGTCCCGGGCAAGACTCCCCTGCGTGCCACCGTGCCCCGCTTGCTTTCGAGCAATGCGGATGGCCTGCATTTCAAACATGCCCACGGCCAAATCCGGATTATCAACAGCACCTTAACCTACAACGGGGATGATTGTATCGTCCTTACGGCGTCTTACGCGCCCATCATCCAGAAGCCCGCCGCCAACACCGTCGTCGTGGCGCTCAAGGCCGCCCAAGAGACCCTCTCGGTCGGCGACAAACTTTATCTCTACAACCCGACTACGGGTGCACGGGAAAGCGCCACGATCCAAGCGGTCGGCCAAGTAACTTCGCTCAACCGGCAGCAGATCTGGGATCTTATCAGGCCGCTTTTTCCCGAGGCCCGCTTACAAGGAACCAATTTCTCCCGAGCGTTTCAGGTAACGCTTTCGAATGTGGTTACCACGCCGGTCGGCGGCTGGTTTGGAAATCGGAACGGCGACAGCTCCGATTTTGAAATCGCCGACAACCGGATCGAAAACACCCGAGCCCGCGGCATCTTGATCAAGGCCTCCAATGGCATCGTGCGGAACAACACCCTCTCCAACACGTTGCTCGCCGGCATCCAACTGCGGCCTGAACCGGTCATCTGGATGGAGGGTGATTTTGCCGAGAACGTCGTCATTCAGGACAATGAGCTGAGCCGCTGCGCCATCGGACGCTCAAATGCGAATGCGCCGATCAACATCACCTCGGAAGGTTTCGAACAGTGGATACCGGGATCGGGCCACCAAAATATTTCCATCGTCCGCAACAAGTTCTTCGATTCACCCAGCGCCAGCATCTACGTGCAGTTTGCGGACAACGTGGTCATCCGGAGCAACCAGTTCACCACGACGCATAACCTCCTCGGTCAGACGCCGCGCTTCGGCTCCGTCATCGAATTGCGGAACGTCCACAACGTGGAGATTCAGGGCCTAAACACCGCGATGGAGATCAACCGGACCAATGCCAACCTGAACGCCTTGGTCGGGATTGGTTCCAAGGTCACCGGACTGACTGTGAACGCGGGCATCCTAGTCAGTTCCGATCAAGACCTTCTGCCCGACACATGGGAATTCTTGCACTACGGCGGCACCACCGCCGCGAGCGCCACCGCCGACACCGACGGCGACGGGATGACTTCGTATCAGGAATACCTCGCGGAGACGAATCCGCTCCTGCCCGACGCCACCGCTATCGAACTCGAAATGGGGCAATCCCCCACGTTGCGCTGGAAGCCTATCAATCACCGCTTCATCACCGTTTACTCCACCGAGTCCCTCGAAAGCCCCTTTACCGAGATCGCCAACGAGATCCGCAGCGAGCAAGGTTTCCACCATGTGCCGGCGATGCCTCCCGGTGGCCGTATTTTTTACCGCATCGGCATCACCGATTGAGGCTGATGCGGTCCGCAGGTGCGGCTTATCACAGTCGGCGGTATAAGTGGAGCGGCAGAGGTGGCTGTTTAAAAAGCGGGGCGCGGAGTTATGCTGGGGGCGGGAATATGACGCGGTGCGATAAGGGCTAGATTGCAGGGGCGCCGTGGTTCCAGGGGGTGTGGATCTGGGGTTCGAGGGCTAGGAGGGCGTCGGTGAGTTTTTGGAGGAGGACGACCTTGGTGGCGAGGTGGGCGGCGGTATCCCAAAGGTTGCGGGTCTCGTGCGGGTCGGCGGCAAGGTCGTAGAGTTCGCCGTAGTGCCGTTCTCGATACGTGATGAGTTTCCAGTTTTGCCAGCGCAGGCCCCGCACGCCCTGGGCCTCGAAATAGCAGGTCTCGCGGTGGGTCGCCCAAGTGGGGTCGCCGTGGGCGGGGTGTTGTTCGTTCCAGAAGGGGGCGAGGGTGCGGCCGTTGGTGTCGGCGGGAGCGGCGATGCCGGCGGCGTCGAGTAAGGTGGGGGCGATATCGACGAGGGAGATGAAGTCGTGGACGTGGCGGGGCGTGGTGACGGCACCCGAGCGCGGGGGCTTTAGGAAAAAGGGCACGCGCATGAGCACTTCGCTGAGATACTGGCCTTTGCCCATGAGTTCGTAGTCGCCCATGTAGTCGCCGTGGTCGGAGGTGAAGACGATGACTTGCCGGGATTGCCGCTCAGGCGTTGCTGCGCGTAGTAGGCGGGTTTTTGCGCGAGGTCCGCGTAGCTTGTATCCGGCAGTCGGATACTTTTCCCGGTGTAGTGGCGTTCCTGCGGCAGGCCCGCGCCGTCGTAGGGCATGTGGGGGCCGGGGAAGGAGACGGTGAGATACCAGGGTTTTGACTGGGCGAGGCAGGCGTCGAGGCGGGCGAGGCCGCGCTCGCCGACGAAGTCGTCCACGTGGAAGCGTTGATCGACCTTCCACCGGTGGTGGTAGCGGTCTTGCCAGTCGTAGAGTTCCTCGGCGTGGCGGAAACCGTGGTCGTGGAGGAAGCGGCAGTAGCTGTTGGCGTCCCGGGCGGCGGCGAGGTCGCGCGGCGGCATGTGGCTATCGATGATGTCCTCGTAATCGTAGCCGTGATCGATGCCGCTGCCGGCGAAGTGCTGTTTGCCGACGACGGCGGTGTGGTAGCCGTGGGCGCGGAGGAGGGACTGGAACGTGGTCTCGGTGGCGGGGAGCGGCGTGATGAAGGTGGGCGCGCCGCAGCGGCTGGGGACTTTGCCGGTGAAGATGGCGGCGCGCGACGGGATGCAGGACGGGTTGGTGGTGTAGGCGCGCTCAAAGACCAGCGACTCGCGCGCGAGGCGGTCTAGGTGCGGGGTGTGAACATCCGGGTTGAACAGGCCGAGGCAGTCGTGGCGCTGCTCGTCGGTCATCAAGAAGAGGATGTTCGGCGGGCGGGGCATGAGCGGCGCGGCGGAGGTCAGCGGGAGTTTTCGATGATCACGTCTTTTACGCCGTTGCGGCCCCAGGTGTTCATTTCCCACGGGCTGAGGCGCTTGGCGGGGTCGGGGGTGACGTTGTTGTTTTCGAGGGTGAGGCCGTCCACGGCGTGCACAATGATGCCGGGGGCGGGGCCGCCGGAGATGGTGTTGTCACGGATGGTGAGGTTGCGAAACGCACCTGTCGGGGCGTTGGCGTTGCGAGACATGGCAAACACGGTGACGACGATGCCTGGGCCGCGGATGTCGCGCAGGGTGTTGTTGGCGATGACCACGTCGTCGGCGAAGCCGGCCTCGAGCCAGAAATACTCGGGGGCGACGAGGATGGTGGACATGATGGATCCGACCATGGTGTTGCCCTCGATGCG
>JALOTV010000258.1 GCA_025457685.1 Opitutaceae bacterium | reverse complement strand
GCGCTTGTAGTGCTCGGCGAGCGAGGCGCGCAGCTGGTGCACGTGCTCGACGGGCGCGAGCGGCTCGATGGACATGGCGTGGAGCAGGTGGCCGAGGCGTTCCTCGATGATGGCGGCGCGCTGGAGGATGAGCACCTGCTCCTCGCGCTGGTATTGGCGGGCGGTCTCGATGCGCAGGTGTTTGGTGCAGAAGAGAGCCAGCGGGGTGTTGTCCTTGAAAAACTGGGGTTTGTAGAGGTTGAGCCGGCCCTCGTAGCTCTGCTGGTCGAAATCCATGGCGCGGACGCGGATCTGGGCGCCCTCGAAATCGGGGGTCACGACGACGACGAAGTTGTAGGCGCGCATGTCGCCGAGCAGGCGGATGAAGCAGCGCTCGTTGAACTTCACCAGCTCCTTGGCGAGGCGAACGGGGCGGATCTCGGGGTTTTGCAGCCAGCGCTCGATGAACTCGTTGCCGGGTATGCCGGCAATGTGCTCCTCGACGAGGGTGGAGCCGCAGGTGAGGTAGTTGAGGCGGTTGGGCGAGAGCAGGTGCTCGAGCTCGAGGCCGTAGATGCGGGAGGCGTCGCCGCGCTTGATGTAGAAGTGGTCGGGGTTGTCGTTGTAGGCGTTGACGATGCGGACGCGGAAGGGCGCGGAGTTGCCGAAGGCGCAGAAGTCGATGCGGTCGATGTAGAGGTGCTGCATGACCGAGAGGTCGCCGTCCACGCGCAGGATGGCGTAAACGCGTTTCAGGTCGTCGTGCAGGGCCTGCATGTCGAGGCGGTCGTAGAACACGCTTTCCCAGAGGGTGGGTTTGCCGAGGCGGTCGGAGAGCGGCACGCTGTCGGAGAAGCGGCGCAGGCGCTCGTAGGTGACGGGCAGCTCGCGTTCGCGGCGGGTGCGGCGCAGGTAGGCGCGGAGGGGCTCGCCCACCGGGAAGGCGGGCTTTTTCATTTGCTGGCGCGGGGCGTCGGGCGATTCGCGTTCTTCGAGCATGGCGGGGAAACGCGATCCTGCCGGCGCGGCGGGCGCGAGGCAAGCGAGGCGACGGGCGCGTATCAGCCGGCGGCGGGTGACGGGGGCGCGTCGTCGGGCGGGGTTTTCTCGTCCACGATCACGGCGGTGACGAGGTCGGCGCCGACGTTCACGGTGGTGCGGGCCATGTCGAGCAGGCGATCGACGCCGAGGATGATGCCGATGCCATCGGGCGGGATGCCAAAGGTGACGCACAGGCCGGCGATGAGCGGGAGCGAGCCGCCGGGTATGCCGGCGACGGCCACGGCGCTGAGAACCGAGAGCATGAGCAGGGTGAGCTGCTGGGCGAGGTTGAGCTCCACCCCGAAGACCTGGGCGACGAAGAGCACCACGCAGCCTTCGAAGAGGGCGGTGCCGCTCATGTTCATGGTCGCGCCGAGCGGAATCACGAAGCCGGCCGTGCTGGGGCGCACGCGCAGGTGGTCGCGGGCTACGGCGATCGAGGCGGCCATGGTGGCGTTGCTCGAACTGGTGGAAAAGGCGGTGATCAACACCGCGCGGGTGGCGCGGAAAAACGCGAGCGGCCGCCAGCGCCGCGAAAAGACGCGAAGCAGCAGGCTCATGGTGCCGAAGAGGTGCAGCGCGAGCACGCCGAGCACGCCGGCCACGAACACCGCGAGGGCCACGACAAACTCGAGGCCGATGCGCACCACCACGCTGTAGATCATGGCGGGCACGGCGTAGGGCGCGAGACGCAGGGCGAAGCCCACGATGCCGGTCATGAGCTGGGTGACGACGTCGAGGCCGTCGAGCAGGCGCTGGCGCGGGGCGGGCGCGAGACGGGTGGCGGCGGCGCCGATGAGGAGAGCGAAGAGGATGAGCGGGAGCACCTCGCCGAGGCCGTTGCGCGAGAAGCCGGCGACACTGCCGAGCAGATTGCGCGGCATGAACATGTCCACCACGCTCATGAGAGTAAACCCCTCGCGCGCGGCGGAGGTGGCGACGTGTTTCGCCGCGTCGCCGGCGTAGGCCTGCATGAGCGAGTCGCGGGCCTCGGGCGCGATGAAGCCGCCGGGCTGGAGCGTGTTCATCATCACCAGGCCGAGCGCGACGCCGATGACCATGTTGAGGGTGAAGAGGGAGAAGGTGCGGCCGGCGAGCGGCCCCAGCTTGCCCAGGTCGCCGAGCTGGGCCACGCCGCTGGCGAGCGAGGCCAGCACGAGCGGGATCACGACGAAGAAGAGCAACCGCAGGAAAACCTGGCCGAGCGGATCGAGCACGGCGGCGGAAATGCGCCGGGCCCAGGCGAGGGCGTCGGGCGAGACCTGACCGAGGGCGAGGGTGAGCAGGCCGGCGACGAGGCCGACCGCGAGGCCGAGCAGGATACGGTTGGCCAGTCGAGCGGTGGTATCAGCCATGGCCCTACCGCAAAGCCATGCGGCGGATGCGGCAACCCTTTATGCCGCGTGGGCGCCGCCCGAGGCGTCAGCCGACGCGGGGGCGTTGGATGAGCTCTACCTCGTAGCCCTCGGGAGCGTCGAGAAAGGCGATGACGCTGCCGCTGCCGGTGACGGTGGGGCCGTCGCTGAGCGGGTAGCCCTTGGCGGCGCAGGCGGCGGCGAAGGCCTCGAGATTCTCGACCTCAAATGCGAGGTGGGTGAGGTCGGACTGGACCTTCACCGGCTCGGCCGCGCCGGCGGGCATCTGACAAAGCTCGATCTCCTCGGCGGAGCCGGGAGTCTGGAGAAACACGAGCTGGGCGCCGCGTGGCGAGGTGTGCTGGCGCGAGACCTTCAGGCCCAAGGCCTCGGTGTAGAACTTCACCGAGGCGGCGATATCGTTCACGCGATAGCGGGTATGGAGGAGTCGGGTGACGGCGGGCATGGGCGACGCGGGAGTAGGTGATGAAAGGGCGAGCGGGAGCAGGCGCGGCGGCGGATCACTTGGCGGCCTCGGCATCGGCGCGGGCGCGGATCTCCTCGAGACGCTTGGTGGTGAGAAGCTGGAAGGTGCCGCCATTGCGGCGGGCGGCGGTGGTGAGGTTGCGCACGGCCTCCTCTGGACGTTCGTTCGGGCCGACGAACAGGAAAATATTCAATGCGGGACGCTCGGGGACGAGGGCCTGCTGCACGCGCGCGTAGTGGGCGTAGAACTCGTTCCACGTCACCGTCTCCACATCGTTGGTCCGGCTATCCGGAGCGATCAGGAAGCGACCGTTCCGGTCCACCCAGCCGGTGCGATCAAACACCAGGCTGACGTTGTTGCGCCGGAGCTCGGCCTGAATGTCCGACCGTTCGAGTTCGCCGATCCAGCGAATGATAACGGGCTCCTTTCTTTGCTCCACCACCCTCCTTGGCCACGCGCTCTTCGTAGTCGGCGCGGCGTTTGGCGTATTCCTCGCGGCGTTTCGCGATGGTCTCGTCATCCACGCGCTGGCGGACGACGCCCTGGGTCGCGGTGATCACGTAAATGACGTCGGGCTGCTGCTCGAGGGCGAGCTGCACGACACGGGCCCAGACCGGAGGGAGGAAACGGGGACTTACGCCAGCGCTCTCGGGAATAGGACGGGCGCGCAAATCGAGACTCCGAGAGGCGGAGCGGGGCCCGAAATTACCCAGGGTGGCGTTCACCGGAGTCATCCACTCGAAAAACTCCTTCTTGGTCTCGGAGTTGGCGGCGGTGAGTTCGCGGGAAAACGCGTTGGCCCGAAACCCGTTGTCGAATTCGCCGCTGTTGTAGTCGTAGAGGATGACATTGAACTGCGAAGATGGCGACAGGCGGCTGACGAGGCGCATGATCTCCTCGCGGATGATGGTGAAGGCGCGGAAGCCGCCCTTGCGGGGCTCCATGATGTCCACGCTGGTATCCACGATGAAGATGATGCGGGACGCGTTCTGATTGGTGGCGCCGAGGAAGTTGAGCGACATGAAGCCGCGTCCGCCGAGGCCGGTGCCGCCGCCGAGCGAGGTGGCCATGCCGCTGCCGGCGCCGAGCCCCACGCCGGAGCCCATGCCGCCGAAGCCGCCAAAGCCGCCCGCGCCCATGCTGGGGAGCTCGGGCATGGCGGGCATCTGGAGCGCGTTGGCGTCGGTGGAGAAGATGCGGTTGGCCGCGACGGCGGAGGAGGCGCCGCCGGAAGATCCGCCGCGGCGCGCGACCTGCAGGCGATGCTCGACGGCGGGGGCGGCGGCGACCTGCTGACTGGCCTCGAAGGTCTTTTTCTTCTCGCCCGTGGTCTGCTGCACCACGACGGCGGCGGCGACGAGGCCGAGCAACACGTGCACGATGACCGTGACGAGCAGCGGCATGCTCGAGGTCAGGCGCAGGTAGAGGTTTTTTTTCTTCTGCTCGGCCCGGATATGCTGGGCCGGGGTCTCGCTCGGAGCGCTTTCGGGAGCCGGGGGTGGTGCGTCGGACATGGTCGTGGGCGCTTAGAGTTCGGGCTCCTCGGCGGTGAAGGTGACGTTGGTGACGCCGGCGGCGGCGAGGGCGTTGAGCACGTCGATGGTGCGGTAGTAGGGCGAGTCGGGCGCGCTGATGAGGGTGACGACGAGCTTGGTCTTGGCGGCGACGCTGGAGGCCTGGAGCTGGCCGAGGGTGTTGGTCAGCTGGGGCAGATCGCGGCTCTCGGGGCTGTCGTAGCTCTCGTCGTTGAGGGTGATCTCGCCGTCCACGCCGACCTGGAGGATTTGCTCGTCGACGAACTCGGTGGGGCCACCCGCGACGGCCACGCCGGGGAGCTTGGTCTGGAGGATCTGCTCGATGCGGATCTGGGCCGCGAGCGACATGAAGAAAACGAGGATGACGAACACCACGTCGATCATCGGCGCGATCTGGAAGCCGACGTCGGGGTTGGTGCTTTGAACGGGTAGTTTCATCGGCTGAGGGAGTCGGTCAGCGCGCGACGGTGGCGAAGGTGACGTCGACGATGCCGGCCTTGGCGGCGGCGTTGATCACGTCGTTGACGTGGCGGACGGGGGTCTCGTTGTCGGCACGCACGAGCACGCGGACCTTGGGGTCGGCTTTTTTATGGGCGGCGAGGGCGGGGATAACGTCGTCGGGGGTGACGACTCGCTCCTCGAAGGTGATGATCACCTTTTCCTCGGCGGGTCGCCAGGCGAGGTTGAAGACCAGCTCGCCCTCGGAGTCCTCCTTCTTGTTGGCGTCGGGCGCGACCGGGATCTGGATGCCGGGATCGTAGCGCGACACCGCCGTGGTGGCGATGCTCATGAAGAAGATGAGCAGCACCAGCAGCACGTCGATCATCGGGGCGATTTGAAACTCGGGCTCGCCGTCGGCTCCGCCTGTGCTGGCCATGGGATGGGAAGATTAAGGGTGAAAAAGGAGGAAACGGGGTGTGGCCGCGGCTGGACGACGCAGGCGCGCGCTCAGCCCTGGGTGGAGCCGACGGGCGCGGCGCCAGTTACCCAGTTGGGCGCGGCGGCGACGTGTTCGCCGCCCTCGAAGGAGACGTCCTTCATGTGCTCGTAGGGGAAGCAGCGGAACAGATCGTTCACCGCCAGCGAGAGCTCGTGGATCTGGTGAGAGACGCGGTTGCGCAGGAGGTAGTAGAACACGAAGGCGGGGATGGCGACGGCGAGGCCGGAGGCGGTGGCGTGGAGCACGTGGCCGATGGCGCCGGAGAGCTTGGAGGGATCGGCCGCGCCGGCCTGGCCCATGGCGGCGAAGGCCTGGATCATGCCCACCACGGTGCCGGTGAGGCCGATCATGGGCGCGATGACGCCGATGACGGACAGGTAGGCGATCTTGTTCTGGAACTTGGCGTTTTCGCCGATGATGGCCGCGCCCATGGCGTCTTCAGAAGCGGTCTTGCCGCCAGTGGAGTGCTTGATGCCAGCGTGCACCACGGCGGGCACGGCGCCCGTGGCGGTGGCGGTCCAGGAATAGGCGCCGTGGTAATCGCCGGCGCGGAAATAGGTGCGCAGGGTCTCAAGGTCGGCGGGCGAGACGAAGACCTTGGCGCTGCTCTTCAGGTAGAGGTCGATCACCAGGTAGACGATCAGGGCGGAGCAGAACCAAAGCGGAAGGATGGCGGGCGCGGAGAGCTCCTCGAGGAGGCTCTTGGTCTGGGCGGCGGGGACGGGGGCGGCGGCCGCCTGGGCGAGCAGGGCCAGCGGCGTGGCGGCGACAAGGGAGGCGAGGGCGAGGACGCGTTTCATGACGGAGTTTTAAGGTTTGGGCGGTTTGCGGGTTTCGTGAGGGACGGGCCGTGCGGCGTAACGGAAAAATGGATACAAATCAGAGGCCAAACTCCTTCTTGGCCTCGGCCGCCTGGGCGGTGGCGGGGTAGCCGTCGATGAGCTCGATGGCGGCGCGCTCGGCGCGGGCGGTGTCGCCGTAGCCCTTGTAGGCGCGGGCGGCGCCGAGCAGGGCGGCGGGCTGGAGGGCGTCGATCGTGCCGTAAAAGGCGGGCACGCGCAGGTAGGCCTCGAGCGCCTCCTCGTGGGCGGAGCGGGCGGCGGCGAGGTCGCCGCGCAGCAGCCAGGCGCGGGCCTGCACCGCGGGGGGCGCCTCCTTGACGATCTCCTCGAGCATGGCGTTGGCGAGGGATTCGCGACCGGCGCGGGCGTCGAGCTGCGCGAGGGCCAGCTTGGCGGTTCCGGTGAGTTCGGCGCCCACGCCGCTGCGCATGATCTCGCGGGCGGCGATGGCGATGGCGTCCTGATCGGTGCCGAGCAGCAGGGCCTGGAGCCGGAGGTCGGCCGCGCGCGCCCAAGGCGAGCCGGCGGTGCGGGGAAACAGCGCGAACTGGCGGTAGACGGGCTCGATGGCCGCGAGGGCGGCCGCGCCCTGGCCGCCAGCCACGAGCTTCTCGGCCTGGGCGAGCGCCTCGGGCTCGGGAAAATCCAGCCGGACCACGTCGGACAGCGGGTAGCGCCGCTCAAAGGACCCGCCCGAGGCGATCTTCACCTGCTGCACGAGCGCGCCGTCGGCCACCGTGACATCGGACGCGGCGAGGGCGGTGTTGTCCTTGAGGATGTAGCGCTGCCCGTAGGAAACGGGCAGAATGACCAATGCCGCATGACCAATGACCAAGGAAAGAAGGAGTCGGGAGCGCATGGGTCAGGAGGTGGCCGGGGCGGCGGCGACGGAGGTGGACGCGGCGGGCGGGGGCGGGGTGTCCTTGAGCTGATCGTAGAGGGCCTGCGCCTGGCGCCACTCGGGCAACTTTTCGAACTGCTCGCGGAAGGTGAAGAAGCGGTTGACGGTGGTGAGGGCCTCGAAGGGCTGCTTCAGTTTCACGAAAGTCTCGGCCGAGCGAATGTAGGCGCGGGCCACCCAGAGATCGAAGCGCTTGTAGCCGAGATAAACGCGTTGGTAGTGGGCCTGGGCCTTGGCGAGATCCTCGGCGGTGCCGCGACGCGAGGCGATCTCGCCGAGCTGGAACAGGCTCTCGGCGGTGGCCTCGCCGCGCCAAGCGCGATTGCCCGCCACTTCTTCGTAGAGTTTTTGCGCGGCATCGAGACGGCCGGCGAGCAGGTGGGCGCGCGCGCGGCCGAGGGTGGCCTCCTTTAGTTTGAAACGGGCGCCGGCGACGTCGATGGCGGCGTTGAAACGCGAGAGGGCCTCGTCGGCGTTGCCTTCGAGCAACGCGATCTCGCCCAGGCCCACGAAGCCGAAGTCGGCGAAAATCGATTTCGGGTGGGCGGTGATGATCTGTTCGTAGAATTTTTTCGCGAGCTCGGGCTGGCCCAGCGCGAGCAGCGTGTCGCCGACCTTGCCGAGGATGCCCGGCGGCAGCTGCTCGGGGGCGAATTTGGCGGCGATCTGGCCGAGCAGGTCGTTCTTCAGGGCCTCGTTTTTGCGGAGGGCGGCGATCTCGGCCTTGGTGAACAAGGCGCGGGCCTGGGCGGTGGGGCTCTGACGGGCGACGCCGGCGAGCAGAAGTGAATCGACGCGCTTGAAAAGCACCTCGTCGGCCACGGGCTCGGGCTTGGGTTCGCCGCGCTTGGCGCG
>JALOTV010000033.1 GCA_025457685.1 Opitutaceae bacterium | reverse complement strand
CTTCCAGCTCTCCTCGTTCATGCCCGTGGTGGACCATGATTTCGCCCAGGCCCTCGCCCTCCTCGGCGAACGCGCCGACCCGCAGCCGGGCGGCTGGGCCCGCGACCGCGGGTATCCGGATATCCACTACGTCCCGGCCGACGCCCGCTTCGATCTCCGCGCCCAGCGCGTCTCCTGGGGCCCCGCCGACAAGCCCGCCCATACCCTCAAGCTCCTCCCAGGCATCACCTACGTCCTGCCCTCCGGCTACAAGGTCGAGATGGTCCGCCCCGATTCCTCCGCCCGCTGGCGCCTGCGCGGCACCACCGCCGAGGGCCTGCTCTGCCACAAGCCCTGCACCGTCTCCGGCGGCGGCAAATCCGAGATCTCCAAATCCATCGCCGACGCCACCTTCACCGGCCCCGTGTTTGTCGCCGATCCGGTCAAGGACCTCGACCTCGTCGAGGCCATCCTCAAGCGCGATTACGCCAACCGCTACCGCGACGACGCCCTCAACAAAAAACCCGGCCAGGGCCGCCCCATCCTCTCGCCCAAGCGCTCCCTCGGCTCGGTCGTGAAACTGCTCTCCCGCAGCCCCGACTACACCGACGAATACAACGCCTGGCTCGGCACCATCCCGCGCTACATCCGCGACCTCGTCCTGCTCGTCAAACGCGTGCACAAACCCGAGCACGGCGACGACTGGCGCCGCCACTTCTCGGTGGACTCCATCAACGGCCGCCCCGGCAACGAGCTCAAATACCACGGCGCCCGTGCCAACACCCAGTTCCTGCGCGTGGGCTACGCCCCCGATGGCGGCTGGCGCACCTTCTCCCTGCGCAGCGACTTCCTCCCCGCCGTGAAGATCCAGGCCGAGGACGACATCACCGCCTCCGCCGTCGCCCCCGCTTCCGCCGTGCGCGGCCTACCCGTCGACGCCGCCGCCGGCCCGTCGGTCAAGATCGTCCACAACTGCGAGACCCGCCTCTTCCAGCGCCCCGACGACGCCGTCATCCGCGGCTACGACAAACACGCCGAGCGCGACTTCGCCTCCGGCCGCACCTTCTTCTCCAACTACGAGCCCGTCACCCACGCCGAGGCCGTCGAGCTGCTCGACGACACCCTGGGCTTCGACGCCTACACCGAACCGGTGAAGAAACTCGTGCGCGAGTTCGTCGCGTCGCCAAAATCTGAATACATCGTGCTCCCGTCCCACCCGCGCATCGTGGACGGCAAGCCCACCAAGAACCCGCGCTACCTCCAGATCCGGCCCGATCTGCTCGATCCCCGCGCCACCGCCCTCGCCCGCATCGGCGCGCGTCTCTACCGCCGCATCCCCGCCGACCAGCCCGTCGTCTTCCCCGTCGGCGCCGTGCTCATGGGCCGCCGGCTCAACCCGCCAGAAAAGGGCGTGCGCGCCCTCTGCGTGTTCAATCCCATCCACTACCAGGAGCTGCCCGAGGCCTTCATGGACCTCATCGCCTCCCTCACCGGCAAGTCCCCGTCCACCACCGGCGCGGGCTCCGAGGGCGCGCTGACCAAGGGCCCCTTCAACGCCCTCCCGCCCATCTACGACCTCAACGCTGCCCTGGTCTCCTTCCTCCTCACCGACCTGCCCGCCTTCTCCACCGCCGCCGGCTGGGTCGGCCCCAAGCTGCGCGTCGATCACGATGTGTCCCTGCTCGTCCCCGAGATCTGGTGCCGCATGAGCGCCGAGGAGCGCACGCCGAAGTTCCTCATCGAGCACGGCTACCTGGAGAAGTGCGAGGACTTCACCCACGCGGGCAAACCCGTGCTCGCCTCGCGACTGGGCTACCGCATCACCGCGCGTTTCGTGCAGACCTTCCTCGGCCGCGTGATGAGCAACCCGTCCACCGTCTTCGACGAGGAGCACCTCAAACCCGAGCTCACCGACGCCGCCATCTTCGCCGATGGCATGGACAACATCGTCACCGCCATGCGCGAGGCCGCCGAGCACTACTTCGCCGACGGCTCGATCAAGGACGCCTGCCCTCCCCTCCAGGCCCTCCTCCACATCATGCGCGACGGCGCCTGGAACGGCCACACCCTGTCCTCGCCCGAGGTCCGGCGCCTCTTCGACCGCGCCGAGATGCTCAAGAGCGACTGGTATGCCGCCCGCCTCGAGGCCAAGCGCAAGATCGACGCCGCCGCGTGGGACGCCCACGCCCGCTATCTGGAGAAATTCCTCAAACGCGCCCACTACGCCGACGTCTCGCTCCAGCTCGATATCCCCGCCCGCCTCGATCGGGTCATCGCCCGCGCCCGCGCCGCGAGCGAGCCGGCCTACCTCGACCAGCTCCGCGGCACCCTGGGCGGCGAGCCCGCCGTCGCCACCGACATCGCCAAGGCCTACAAACGCACCTGACGCCTCCGCCTCCCGCGCCCCGTCCGGTTTCCGGCCCTGCTCCTTCCCCGGACGGGGCCTTTTTGCGTCTGCCCGCCTCGCTGCCGCGCCGCCGCGCTTGACCGCCTCGCGCCGTCCGCGCTTCCTCTCGCCGCATGAGCGACCGTCCGACGCCCTCCACCGTTAAATACAAACGCATCGTCCTGAAACTCAGTGGCGAAGTGCTTCGCGGCAAAGGCTCCGACCCCATCGACCCGCAGATTCTCGAGTCCATCTGCTCCCAGGTCAAAGTCGCCCACGATACCGGCGTCGAGGTCTGCGTCGTCATCGGCGGCGGCAACATCTTCCGCGGCCTCACCGGCTCCCAGCGCGGCGTGGACCGCACCACCGGCGACTACATGGGCATGCTCGCCACCGTGATCAACTCCCTCGCCATCATGGATTGCCTGGAAAAGATGGGCGTGAGCTGCCGCGTCCAGTCCGCCATCCCGATGAACCAGGTCGCCGAACCTTTCATCCTGCGCCGCGCCATCCGCCACCTCGAAAAAGGCCGCGTAGTCATCTTCGCCGCCGGCACTGGCAACCCCTATTTCTCGACCGACACCACCGCCGCCCTGCGCGCCTCCGAGATCCGCGCCGACATCATCATGAAGGCCACCAAGGTGGACGGCATCTACAACAAGGATCCGAAGAAGCACGCCGACGCCGTCCGCTACGACAGCCTCACCTTCATCGACGCCCTCAAGCAGCGCCTCAACGTCATGGACAGCACGGCCTTCAGCCTCTGTCTCGACAACAACATGCCCATACTGGTGTTCGACCTCAACGCGCCCGACGTCATCACCCGCGCCATCCACGGCGAACAGGTCGGCACGCTCGTCCACGCCTGAGCCTGCCCCGCGTCCATGAGCGACGCCGCCTGGCATCCTTGGCAAATCGTCCCGCCTCTTCCGCGCCCGCCGCCCGCCGCCCCGGCCGTCTTCGCCGAATGGATTGATGGCGGTCAGGCCTTCCGCTGGCACCGCCTCCCCGACCAGCCCGAGCCGACGTTCGAGGGCGGCTGGAGCGGACACCACGTCCGCCTCCGCCTCGCGTCCGCGCTCGAATTCTCCACCCCCGCCCACCTCGCGCCCGCCGCCCGCGCCGCCACCGCGACCGCGCTCCACGCCTACCTCGCCGGCCCGCCCGCCGATCCCGACGCCCTGCCCTGGCGCAGCGACGCCCACCTCGCCGCCTGCATGGCCGCCTTTCCCGGTCTGCACATTCTCCGCCAGCCTTTCGGCGAGACGCTCCTCGGCTTCGTTTGCAGCGCCACCAAGCAGATCCCGCAGATCAAACAAATGCTCGCCCGGCTCGCCGCCCGCCACGGCCGCGTGCTCACCCCCGCCACCGCCCACGCTCCCGCCTGGCACGCGTTGCCCACCTGGGCCGAACTCGCCGCCGTGCCCGAGCCCGCCCTGCGCGCCTGCGCCCTCGGCTTTCGCGCCCGCCACGTCGCCGGCATCGCCGCCTTCCTCGCCCAAAATCCCGGCTGGCTCGAAACCACCGAACACGCGCCCTACCCCGAGGCCAAGGCCCGCCTGCTCGAGCTCCCAGGCGTGGGCGAAAAGGTCGCCGACTGCGTGCTGCTCTTCGGCGCCGGCCGCCTCGAGGCCTTCCCGGTGGACACCTGGATCATCAAGGCCATGGAGCGCCGCTACGGCCTCGAGGGCTGGACGCCGCCGCAAATCGCCCACTTCGGCCGCGTCCACTTCGGCCCCCAGGCCGGCCTCGCCCAGCAATTCCTCTTCTCCCACGAACGCGCCGCGGCGCGCGCATAGACCCGAAAACCGCGATTGGAGTCGATGAGGCGGCGCAAGATCGCGTAGTCAGATGACGATGCGCGAAATCCGAGGTGCACGCGTCAGTGCATCGAGTGATTGAGCAAATCGTCAGCTGCCCGCGAGATTGCGCCGAATCGCGGCGAGCAATCGCGGTTTTCGGGTCAAATTCCGCTTCACTTCCGCCCGCGCCGCCCCACATCTCGGCGCGTGGCCCGCACCCAAAATTCCTTCCCGTCCCGTGACGCCCATCGCGCCTGGCTCGCCGAGCAGGCCGCCCTCCCGCGCGGCTTCCGCGTCGGCTCCACGCGTTTCGATTTCACGCCCAAGGAGGCGCCCAAGCCCGCGCGCATGACGCTCACGCTTATCGCGCTCGACCGCCCCACGCCCGACTTCGCCGCCGTCTTCACCAAAAACGCCTTCCCCGGCGCCCCCGTCATCGTCGGTCGCCGCCGCCTCGCCGAACCGCGCCTCGGCGCCATCCTGATCAACAACAAGATCTCCAACGTCTGCGCACCCGGCGGCGTCGAGGCCAGCGAGACCGTCTCCGCCGCCGCCGCCCGCCACCTCGGGCTCGCCCCCACCGAGGTCCTGCCCTGCTCCACCGGCGTCATCGGCTGGGGCCTGCCCGTCGAGTCCATGCTCGCCGCCCTGCCCGCCGCCGCCTCGTCCCTCTCCGCCGGCTCCATCCTGCCCGCCGCCGAGGGCATCGTCACCACCGACTTGTATCCAAAAATTCGCTACGCCTCGGTCGGCGAGGGCCGCGTGGTCGGCATCGCCAAGGGCGCGGGCATGATCGAGCCCAACCTCGCCACCATGCTGGTTTACGTGCTCACCGACCTCGCCGTGCCGCGCGACACCCTCCGCGCCCTGCTCGCCCGCGTCGCCGACGAAACGTTTAACCGCATCTCCATCGACAGCGACACCTCCACGTCCGACACCGTCGCCCTCGTCTCCTCCGGCCTCGTGCCCTGCCCCGACCTCGCCGCCTTCGAGGCCGCCCTGCGCGCCGTCTGCACCGACCTCGCCGAGGACGTCGTGCGCAACGGCGAGGGTGTCCGCCACGTCCTGCGCGTGCGCGTCTCCGGCGCGCCCGACGCCCGCACCGCCTGCGCCCTGGGCAAGGCCATCGTCAACGCCCCGCTCTTCAAATGCGCCATGGCCGGCAACGACCCCAATGTCGGCCGCCTCGTCCAGGCCATCGGCAAACACGTCGGCGCCACCGGCCTCGCCGTGGACCTATCCCGCCTGCGCGCCCGCATCGGCGGCCAGGAGATCTTCGCCGACGGCGCCTTCCGCCTCGACTACGCCAAAGAGGCCGCCCTCGTCGCCCACCTGAAGGACGCCGAGCTCTACCAGAGCAAACCCGCCGCCGACGGCACCTTCGCCCCGCCCGTGGATTTCCCGCCGCACGAGCGCTGCGTCGAGATCGAGATCGACCTCGCCGCCGGTCCCGCCTCCGCCACCATCCTCGGCGGCGACCTCACCCACGAATACGTCAGCGAAAACGCCGACTACCGCAGCTGAGCCGTCCGTAGAACCCCGCGCCCGCGCTTAGCGCGGACCGCGATTAGGCGTGCCACTCTGCTCAGCCGCACGCTCCGCTGCCGTCGGGTAGGGTCGGCCATACTGGTCCACCTCGATCTCGACCGGCACGCGGATGGTGCGCCCATCCAAAGTCACCTCCGTGCGCCAGCTGCGCACCACCCGACGTTCCCCGTCGAAAGTCGAATTCACCGCGCCCACGAACCCCTCGCCCGCGCCGACCACGGCACCGGCCGCGTTGCCCGCCACCGCGCCCGCCGCCACGCCCACGCCCGTGCCGATGGCCGGTCCGGGTTGACGCGTGTTGACCAGCCGCCCGTCGCTGCGCGTGGCACACCCGCTCATCGCCAGGCCCGCGCCCGCCATCACCACCGCCGCCATCATCGAGGTTTTCATCATTGAATCAGTTTTGACCGGTCAGCCTGCCGCGCGTTCCCCGCCCGCGCAATCCCGCTTCGCGCTCACCCCGCCCAAGCCAGGATCAGCGCCAGCACCCCGGCCGACGCCGCCGTGCTGCCCACCACCGCCTGCGCCGCCATCGCCGCATCACCGCCCAGCTCCTCCGCCATCGTGTAAGAGACCACCGCCGTCGGGCACGCCAACGCCACCAGCAGCACCAGTTGATCCTGCCCCGTGATGGCCAGCGCCGTCGTCGCCGCCCAACCGAGCAGCGGCGACACGCCCACCTTGCCCGCGATCGCCAGCCACGCCGCCCCTTGCCAGCGCCCGGTCGGCAACCCCGCCAACACCGCCCCGATGGTCACCAGCGCCAGCGGCACCGCCATCTTGCCCAGCAGGCTCACCGTCTCACCCAACGGCGCGGGTAACACCCACCCGAGCGAAAACGCCGCCCCGCCCACCCCGCTCGCCCACAAGATCGGGTTGCGCAGCCATTCCCCCACCAGCGAGCGCAGCGCCGACCAACCCACCCCGTGCCGGCTCGCGACGAGCAGCGCGACCGCGATGACGTTGTAGAGCACCATCATCGGCGCCAAAAGCAGCAGCACCTTGGTCGCATCGAGCCCGGGCACCTTGAGCAAAATCGGCAGCCCCACGAAGGCCAGATTCCCACGAAAAAACGCCTGCGCGAAGGTCCCGCGTGTTTCCCATTTGATCCCCAGCGCCGCCGCCCCGCCCCAGCCCAGCGCCGCCACCGCCACCGTCGTCGCGGCCAGCACCCCGAGCAGTCCGCCGCTCCACGCCGCCCACCCCGTTCCCGCCCCGGGTCCGCCGCGCGCCAGACTGCCCAGGATCAGCGCCGGCAAAGCCACCCAGTAACACAGCCGATTCAACCCCGGCACGACCCCCGCCCGAAAAAATCCCCCGCGCTGCAAGGCCACGCCCAGCAGCACCAACAGAAAAATCGGCCCCAGCAATTCGAGCACGTCGCGCATGTGCCCGTCACCCTGCCCGCCCCCCCGCCCGCCCCGCAACCCCTCCGCACCCGCAAACACTCTCCCGCCCATCAATTTTGTAACCAATTTGGTTACAAATCCCCACATCCTCCTCACTTTCAAGGCTCCGTCTCCTCACACCGTTGTAACCAATCTGGTGACAGCGCGGCTCGCGCACTTTGGGCTTTTTTCCCCGCTTCCCGCCCCCCAGCGTGCCCGTCCCATGTCCAACATCGCCACCCAGTTCGACGGCGTGACCGTCCACACCAAGGCTAACGTGTATTTCGACGGCAACGTCGTCTCCCACACCGTTCTCTTCGCCGACAAAACCAAGAAGACCCTCGGCCTCATCCGCCCGGGTTCCTACTACTTCGGCACCGCCGCCGCCGAGCGCATGGAGATCGTCGCCGGCGAGTGCCGCGTCACCCTCAAGGACCAGACCGAGGTCAAGACCTACGGTGCCGGCACCTATTTCGACGTCGCCGCCAACTCCGGCTTCACCATCGAGGTCAAATCCGGCCTCTGCGAATACATCTGCTCCTTCCTGGCCTGATTCGCCCTCCGCCGCGCGTCGCCGAATCACGGCGCGCGGCTTGCCTCTCCGCTTCTGTCCGCCCCCTTTCGCTCGTCATGCGTTCCTTCTTCGTGCTCTTCGGCCTCGGTGCCATCCTGCTAACCATCGCCATCGTGGTGCGCAGCGGCATGCTCATGCGCGAAAATCCCGGCGAGCCGATCAACGCCGCCATGCGCCAGGCCCTCGCCGGCGTCGCCTACCAATGGTCGGAAGCCGACTCCGCCAAGCTCGCCCGCGAATACCCCGGAGCCATCGAGACGCCCAACGGCGCCCGCTACGTCGTCACCCGCCCCGGCACCGGCGACGCCACCCCGCAAAAAGGCCAGCTCATCAGCGTCTATTACACCGCCCGCTTCTTCGCCAACGGTGAGAAAATTGACGCCTCCGCCGATCACGGTGGCCCCTACAATTTCGTGCTCGGCCAGCCCAACGTCCTCCCCGGCTGGGGCGACGCCCTCCACCGCATGCGCAAGGGCGAACAGCGCACGCTGATCCTACCCTACTGGCTCGCCTACGGAGAAAAAGGCCAGCGCGGCAAAATACCCGGCAAAGTCTCCATCCAGCTCGAACTCGAGCTGATCGACTTCAAGCAACCCTGAGCGCGTAGCGGGGGGCGCCAGCGACCCGTCCGCAACAACCACGCGCCCGGCGGGCGCTCCATTCGTATCCAGATTTCGGTTACGCCCTCAACGCGTCCGCCAGGTAGTCCAGCAGCTCCGTCGTCCGCACCGCCCGCGCTCCCCTAGCCCGCGCCAGCGCATCCGCCGCCGCGCCGTGCCACACCACCCCGCGCGCCGCCACCCCGAGCACATCCTCGGGCGCGCCCGCCAGCACCGCCCCGATCAATCCGGCGAGCACGTCGCCACTCCCGCCGCGCGCCAGCACCGGCCCGCCAAAGAAACTGTGGTAAATGCGTCCCGTCTCCGCCGCGCCGCCATCCGACGCGCCCGCGACCTCGATCCGCGTAATCGGCCCCTTCCGCACGATCACCGCGCCCGCCAGCACCGCGCCTTCGATCCGCGCCCACTCCCCGGCATGCGGGGTCAAGACCCGCGGCCCCGCACCCGCCGCCACGACCTCAGGCCGCAACGCATCCGCGTCGATTACCACCGGCACCGTCGCGAACTTCATCACCTCGGTCGCCAGCGCCAGGGTCTCGCGCTCCGTCCCGATGCCCGGCCCGAGCACCACCGCCGTCGCCCGCCTCATCGCCTCGCGCACCTGCGCCACCCCCTCCAACGCCAACCCGCCATCCGGCGTCTCCGGCAGGGCCACCCACATCGCCTCCGGCGCGCGCGCCACGAAGCCCGCCACCAACGACTCCGGCACCGCCGCTGTCACCAACCCCGCGCCGCCGCGCAGCGCCGCCAAAGTAGCCATCAGCGCCGCCCCGCCATACCTTCTCGATCCCGCGACTACCAACACGTGCCCGAAATCCCGCTTGTCGCACCGCGCCGGCCGCAGCCCCGCCAACTCGTCCAAAACCTCGCGCCCCAGCCCCCACAGTTTTTCACCAGATTGGTGACAAACACCCGAAAAACCCAGATCCAGCCAACGCACCCGACCCGCGTTCGCCAATTCCAGCAACGGCGCCTTCACGATCCCGGTCGCATAGGTGAAATCCGCGCGAAACGCATCCCGCTCCCCCAGCCCGCTGGGCAGATCCACCGCCGCCCGCAGCCGCACCGCCGCCGCGTTCACCCGCGCCAACTCCGCCGCCACCGTCGCCGCCAACGGCGCGCGAAACTGAAACCCGAATACGCCGTCGATCACCACGTCCCACGCCTCGTCCGCACCCGCCTCGCCAATCTGCGCCACCTCGACCGCGCCCGTCTCCGCCAGCTCGCGCCAAGCCCGCGCCGCGAGCGGCCGCAGCGTCCGCTCGCCGCACACAAACCGCACCGTCACGCGCGTATCCGGAAACACCCTACGCAGCTCCGTCGCCGCGATCAACGCGTCGCCGGCGTTGTGTCCCTTGCCCGCAAGCACAAGCACGCGCGCCCGCGCCGGCCAGGGCCCGATCTCGCGAAAATCCTCTACGATGCCGTGCGCCACCGCCCGCCCCGCCGCGCTCATCGCCGCCCACTCGCGCGCCGCGTCGCCCGCGAACCACGCCGCCTCCCAGGCCTTCGCCTCCTTGCAGCTCAAAATGGGAAACTCGCCGTGCATAAAGTCACCCTTCCCGCGAATCCGCTCGCACCAGCGCCGCCACCGCCATCGCCATCGTATCCGTATGACTCAAGGTCAACATCACCCCGGTCGCACCGCGCGCCGCGAGCAGCGCCTCGCCGCCCGCGTCCAAACACACCACCGGCGCGCCGCGCTCATCATGCGCCACCTCTATCGACCTCCATCCCAGCTCCGCGCCGATGCCGGTGCCAAAGGCCTTCGACACCGCCTCCTTGGCCGCGAAGCGCGCGGCCAGAAACGGCGCCGGGTCCCGCATCTTTAAACAGTATTCCTGCTCCGCCTCGGTGTAGGTCATGGCCAAAAACCGCTCGCCCTGCCGCTCCCACACCCCGCGCACGCGCGCCACGTCGCAAAGGTCGCATCCCAGCCCAAGCACATGTCCGCTTACATTCATTATTAAGAGGTGCCCACGAAACACACGAAACGACACGAAACCCAAGCCACCGCTCCGAGTGTTTTTCTTTCGTGTTTTTTCGTGTGTTTCGTGGGCAATAATTCCGTCTCAGCGCGCCTCACCCCGCCGGATTCATCCGCGCCTTCATCTCGCGCACCGCTTCCTCGATGCCCGTGGTGAGCGCCCGGCTGATGATACTGTGCCCAATGTTAAGCTCATGCACATGCGGCAGCGTCCGGATCTCGGCGACGTTCACGTAATTGATGCCGTGGCCCGCATTGACCACCAGACCCGCCGCGTGCGCTTGACGCGCCCCCGCACAGAGTCGGGAGAACTCCTCCGCGCGCCCTGCGCCATGGTAGGCGTTGGCCCACGCGCCGGTGTGCAGCTCGATCCAGGGCGCGCGCAGCTCGGCCGCCGCATCGATCTGCGCCGAGTCCGCGTCGATGAATAAACTCACCGTGATGCCGGCCGCGCGCATCGCCTCGCACACCGCGCGCACGCGCTCGCGTTGCCCGACCACGTCGAGCCCGCCCTCGGTCGAGATTTCCTCGCGGCTCTCCGGCACCAAGCACACCGACTCCGGCCGCACTTTGAGCGCGAACTCCGTCATCGCCGGCGTGCAGGCCATCTCGAGGTTGATGCGGGTCTGCGCCGCTTCGCGCAGGCGCCACACGTCGCGCTCTTGGATATGGCGGCGATCCTCGCGCAGATGGATGGTGATGCCATCCGCGCCCGCGCGCTCCGCCAGCGTCGCCAGGAAAACCGGATCCGGCTCCACCGGTCCGCCCACCGTCGAGTCATAGCCGCGATAACGCGCCTGCCGAACGGTGGCGCAGTGGTCGATGTTAACTCCGAGTAAGATCATGAGACCCACACCCCTAAGCCCCCCCGCCGCCGAGTTCACGGCGGAAATACGCCCGCGTTTGGGATTCACAGCCGCGCCCCGCCCGCCGAACATCCGCCTTCCCGTGAATCCTCCCGATCGTCCCAAGCGCGAAAACCTGCTCCTCAACCTGGCGTTCAACATCGCCGCGCCCGCGCTCATCCTCTCCAAGCTCAGCACCGAGGACCGCCTCGGCCCGATCGTCGCCCTGCTCGTCGCCCTCGCCTTTCCCGTCGGCTACGGGGTCTGGGACTTCCTCCAGCGCCGCAAATTCAACTTCATCGCCGGCATCGGCTTCGCCAGCACCCTGCTCACCGGCGGCTTCGCCCTCGCCGAGCTCGACGGCTTCTGGTTCGCGGTGAAAGAGGCCTCCGTGCCCGCCGCCATCGGCCTCATGGTCCTGCTGTCTATGAAGTCGAAACGCCCGCTCATCCGCGAGTTTCTCTACAACGACCAGGTCATCGACATCCCGAAGGTGGACGCCGCCCTCTCCGTGCGCGACGCCCGCCCCGCCTTCGAGCGCCTGCTCGCCCGCGCCGGCTGGCTGGTCACCGCGTCCTTCGCGGTCAGCGCCGCGCTCAACTTTTTCCTCGCGCGCTGGATCCTCACCGCCCCCGCCGGCACGCCCGAATTTAACGCCCAGCTCGGCAAACTCCAGTGGCTGAGCTGGCCCGTGATCGTCATCCCCAGCATGGCCATGATGATGTGGGCGCTCTGGGGCCTGCTCACCGGCATCCGCCGCCTCACCGGCCTGCCGCTTGAGGAGATTTTCCACGCCCAGCCCGACAAGACCGCCGGCCGCTCCGGCTGAGGCCCGCCGCACGTCGCCAGCCCTTCCGTCGCCGCCATGGATTTCTCCGCCGACGAGCTCGCGCGCTACCGCCGCCACCTCGGCCTAGCCGGCTTCGGCCCCACAGCCCAGGCCCGCCTGCGCACCGGCTCCGTGCTCGTGATCGGTGCCGGCGGTCTTGGCTGCCCCGCCCTGCTCTACCTCGCCGCCGCCGGCGTGGGCCGCATAGTCCTGTTGGACGACGACGTGGTGGACGTATCCAATTTACAACGACAGGTGCTCTACGTCACCGCCGACGCGGGCCGGCCCAAGGCCCACGCCGCCGCCGAGCGCCTGCGCGCGCTCAATCCCCACCTCGCCATCGAGGCCCGTGCCGAACGCCTCACCCGCGCCAATGCCCGCGAGCTCGTGCGCGCGGTGGACGTCGTGCTCGACGGCTCCGACAACTTCGCCACCCGCTACCTGGTCAACGACGCCTGCGTGCTCGAGGACCGTCCCTTCGTTTACGGCGCCATCCAAGGTTTCGAGGGCCAGGTCTCCGTCTTCAACCATCGCGGCGGCCCCACCTACCGCTGCCTCTTCCCCGAGCCACCCCCGCCCGGTGCCGCGCCCAACTGCGCCGAGGCCGGCGTGCTCGGCGTCCTGCCCGGCCTCATCGGCACCCTCCAGGCCACCGAGGTGATCAAACTCCTTGCCGGCATCGGCGAACCCATATCCGGCCGCCTCTTCCTCTACGACGCGCTCACGCTCGAGACGCGCACCCTGCGCCTCGCCGCCGATCCGCGCAGCCGCGCGCTCACCGACCTGCCGCCCGAAGGCTACGGCGAGGCCTGCGCGACCGCCGCCCCTGGGAACACCGAGCCCCAGCTCGGCCCGGACGAAATCACCTCCTCCGCCCTCCGAGCCGCCCTCGCCCATCCCGACGCCGCCACGCGCCCCCAGTTGCTCGACGTCCGTGAGGCTTGGGAACGCGCCCTCGGCGCCATAGAATCGTCCCTGCATATCCCGCTCGCCGCGCTCGCCACCGCCGATCTCACCGCCCTCGATCCCGCCCGACCGGTGGTGGTCTATTGCGCAGGCGGCGTGCGCAGCGCCAAAGCGCTGCCTGTGCTCCGCTCCCGCGCGCCGTTTACCTCCCTGCTCAGCCTGCGCGGTGGTTGCGCCGACTGGACGGGGAAGAAATAAAAAAGGCCGGCACCTCGGTGCCGGCCCTCAAAGAAGCAACGCGCTCGATTGGCGCCGCGCTTGGTTACTTGCGCAGGTTGCTCGGCACGTAGTTGCGCTGGGGCTCGCCGAAATAGACTTGGCGCGGGCGGTAGATCTTGAGCTTGGGGTTGGCCGCGACTTCGCGCCACTGCGCGATCCAGCCGGGCATCCGGCCGAGGGCGAACATGACGGTGAACATGTTCTCGGGGATGCCGAGCGCGCGCATGATCAGGCCCGAGTAGAAATCGACGTTCGGATAGAGTTTGCGCTGCACGAAGTAGTCGTCGTTGAGCGCGCACTCCTCGAGCTTCATCGCTATGTTGAGCAGCGGGTCGTCCTTGATGCCGAGCGAGGCGAGGGCCTTGTAGAAGGAGGTTTTGATGATCTTCGCGCGCGGGTCGTAGTTCTTGTAAACGCGATGCCCAAAGCCCATCAGGCGGTCGCCCTTGCCCGACTTGGCGGCGGCGATGAAGCGCGTGCCGTCGTCGCCGTCGGCGTGGATGTTTTTCAACATCTCGATCACGGCCATGTTGGCGCCGCCGTGCAGCGGGCCCCAGAGCGCGTTCACGCCGGCCGACACGGAAGCGAAGACGTTGGCCCCTGCCGAGGCGACCATGCGCACGGTGGAGGTGGAGCAGTTCTGCTCGTGGTCGGCGTGGAGGAGGAGGAAGAGGTTCAGCGCCGAGGCGACTTCAGGCGTGGGCGTGAAGTCGGCGTAAGGCTCGGAGAACATCAGATGGAGGAAGTTCTCGCAGTAGCCGAGCTTGGGGTTGGGCGCGTTGAAGGGCAGGCCGCGCGAGGCGCGGTAGGAGGCGGCCGCGATGGTGCGAACCTTCGAAATGGCGATGGCGGCAGCCTCGTCAAAATACTGGAGATCGGCCTGATGGTTGTTGCTCGCGAGGTGCGGGTGGTAGGCGCCGAGCGCGTTCATCGTGGCCGAGAGGATGGCCATCGGATGCGCGCCGGTGGGGAAGCTCTCCAAGAAACGGAGCATGTCCTGGCGCAGGGGCGCGTGCTTGGTCAGAAGGGCAGAGAAGCTGGCGCGCTGCTCCGGAGTGGGCAGCTCGCCATTCATGACCAGGAGGGCGGACTCGATGAAGTTGGACTTCTCCGCGAGCTGTTCGATGGGGTAGCCGCGGTAGCGGAGGATGCCGACCTCGCCGTCGATGAAGGTGATCTTGCTCAGACAGGAGCCGGTGTTGCCGAAACCGTCGTCGTAGGTGATGTAACCGGTGTCACCACGTAACTTACTGATGTCTATCGCCTTCTCCCCCTCGGAGCCGATGATCACGGGGAGTTGGAGTTCCTTGCCTTCGATTTTCAGGGTAGCGGTGTTGGCCATGGTCGGAAGAGAGAGCAAATGGGATGCCCCTTGCAAAGCAAAGTCAGCGCGGCGCGGGGATTTGACCGACCCCATTAGCACGAGCGCGACGGTGCTTAAGCAGATGTTGCGGACACCCCGTCGCGTGCGTCGTCGCCCGGGCAGGCAAAAGCGCCCGGCGACGCGCGGCGGAGTCAGGTTTTAAAACCCCGCTCGCTCAAACTCGATCGCGCGCAAACGGCCTTTGGCGGCGTCCACCGGCGACCAGAACCAGCCCTTCACGTCCCAACACTGGGCATAGGCCAGGCGCTCGACCAACACGCGGTAGAGCGCGACCGCGTCATCAATCTGTCCATCGCGCTCATGGGTCTGCGCCATGATGTAGAGGCACGTGCCCACGTCATTCAGCGCCCACTGCGCGGAGATCCGCTCCGTCTCCGTCGCCGGAATGGGCGCGGTCAAGGCCGCCTGCTGCCGGAGCGCCTCGGCAAAATAGAGCTCGCGACACCGGCCGGTGTAGGCCGCCACCGCCGCGGAATCCTTCGCCTCGTAGGCCGCCCAGGCCTTGGTCGTCAAAACCGCCGAACTGTGGTCGCCAAAATCAACCACGGTCACGGTGGCGCGCACGCTCATGCCGGCGGCGGAATCTGCGGGAGCCTTTTCTGCGGCGAACGAAACAAACGGCGTCAAAACAACGCTGCCAGTAACAAAGAGGAATCGGTAGGTAGGAAGCATGGTGGGTAAGGGGTGACTCTGAAAAGCCGAGAGCTGGCCGTATGATCGGTCAATTTTAAACTGCAATTATATGCAATTTAATGCGCGATCCTCATCCCGTTACACACTACCGAAGCGTGCGGGCGCGAAGGGCGAGGCATAGATTAACTCCGCAATAATGAGGTTTACAGAGCACAAAAACCGGACGTTTCCACGCCCACCGCCTGCGCCATCCATGTGGCGGTTTTATTTGATTTTTTTGCAATTCTATGCACGCTAACCAACCGATGTCGTTGCCTTTCCCCTGTCCTTAACGACGTGGACTCTTTTCTCTCATCATGACCCCGCTACCCCGCTCGTTTCGCCGATTCGCTTGGCTATGCTCAGGCCTCGTCCTGGGCTGTCTCACGGCCTGCGCCTCCACCTCCATCACCCCCGCCAAACCGAACGCCGGCGCGTCCGCGCCCTTGGTCGAGCTGGCGCCCACGCCTGCGGGCGGCTGGCGTCTTTTGCGCGACGGCAAACCTTATGAGATCCGAGGAGCGGGCGGCACCGACCAGCTGGAGTTGGTCAAAGCCATCGGCGGAAACACCATTCGCACTTGGGGCATCGATCAGCTCGATCGCCGCGAAAACGGCAAGACCCTCCTCGACCGATGCAGCGCGCTCGGCCTCACCATCATGGCCGGTATCTGGGTCGAGCACGAGCGACACGGCTTCGACTACTCCAACCCCGCCGATGTGCGTCGCCAGCGCGAGACGGTTCGCGCCGCCGTGCGCGCCTACAAACACCACCCCGCCATCCTGATCTGGGGCCTGGGCAACGAGATGGAAGGGCCGACCTCCGATGGCAGCGATCCGCGCATCTGGCGCGAGCTCGAGGAGTTGATCAAAATCGTCAAAGAGGAGGACCCCTCGCGGCCGGTGTGCACGGTCATCGCCGGCGCGGCGACCGGCAAGATCCGCGCCCTCATGCGCGACTACCCCTCGCTCGATATTCTCGGCGTCAACGCCTACGGCGGCGCCGCCGGCGCGGGTGCGGCTGCTGCGGCGGCCGGCTGGACCAAGCCCTTCATCCTCGCCGAATACGGACCGGTCGGCCACTGGGAGGTCGCCCAAACCTCGTGGGGCGCGCCCATCGAACCTTCATCGAAGGAAAAGGCTTCCAACTATTTCGCGTCGCATCGGGGCGCGATGGAGGACAGCCGCGGCCTGTGCATCGGCACCTTCGCCTTCGTGTGGGGACATAAGCAGGAAACCACCGCGACGTGGTATGGCATGTTTCT
>JALOTV010000257.1 GCA_025457685.1 Opitutaceae bacterium | reverse complement strand
GTTGCCCTCGGCGGTCACGTAGTCGGCCCAGGCGAAACCGATGCCCATGGCGGGGAAGCCGCGGACGGTGCAGTTGATGATGCGCACGTGGCGGGGGCGCTCCGCGACGGGGCGGTTGCGACCGTCCACGTTTATGCCGTTGGCGTTAAAGACAAAGGACGGATTCGGCTGCGCGTAGTCGGCCTGGGCCTCGGCGAGGGTGAGTTCGTCGTTCCAGCCTTCGACGGTGAGTCCGTTGAGCTCGACGTAGGCGGCGCCGTCGGAGAGGTCGATCGCGTTCCAGAAGGCGCCGGAGCGGTATTTTTTGAGGACGGGTTTGTGTCCGGGGTAGGCCTTGATGGTGAGCCACTGGGTGGGCGAGCCGCGGTGTTTGGCGCGCAGGCGGATGATTTCCCACGGGTGGGTATGCACGTAGGTGCCGTCCATGATGAGCACGGTGTCGCCGGGGTTGGCCAGATCCACCGCCACCTGGGGCGTGGCGACGGCGGCCGCCTCGCTCAAGCCGGAGTGGTTGTCGTTGCCGGATGGGGAGACGTAGTAAGTGGCGGCGAAGGCCCGCGTGAGAACGACGAACGCGATCGCCGAGATGCGCAGGCACGCTGACACTCCTGGAAAAGCAATACGCAGAGGCATAGACGGGGTAGTGGCGAACGGCTATACGCCGCGCTGCACATTCCCAAACCAAGCGTCCGCCTTAAGCTAAAGTAGGCGGTCGTATGGGCTGCGGTGGCTTCGCCGATCCAGCGCCGATTAGAGGCCGTGAGGCCGTCTGTTCCCGACCGGCCCTTCCGGTCGCGCGCCGTGCGCAAGGTGCGCGTGCCGGCGGCGGTCCGTCGCGGCGGGGCTTAACCTAAGGTTCACAAACGGAATGCCGCCGCGCGGCCGACGCTTTGTGTGAGCACCCTGATGTTATACCCTCTTGTAAACGCCCATCGTGGCTACCTGAACTTGGGCGGCGTCTGGTCTTTTCGCCGAGATGAATCCGCCGATGGCACCGACGTGACCTGGGCGTCCGCACCGCTGGCGGGTGCGATCCCGATGCCGGTGCCGGCGAGCTATAACGACATCACTCAGGACGCCTCGTTGCGGGACCACCTCGGGTGCGTGTGGTATGAGCGCTCGTTCGTGGTGCCCCGGCAGGTGTGCGCGGGCCGCATGGAATTGCGCTTCGACGCCGTCGCCCATCACGCGACAGTCTGGCTGGACGGCCTGTTGCTGGGGGAGTATCGCGGCGGGTTTCTGCCGTTTGTGTTCGATGTTACCGCCCGGGTGAAGGTCGGTGCCACTCATCGCCTGACCGTGCGCGTGAATAATATGCTCACGTGGCAGGACATGCCTCCGGGCGAAATCCGGCATCCGCGCGACGTCGCCAACTATCCCGAAGGCTTTCGCTGGCAGGAGACGCACTTCGATTTCTTCAACTACGCGGGCATCCATCGCCCGGTCCGGCTCGTGTTCACACCCTCGCGACGCATCGAGAGGATCCGTTGTCGCACCGAAATCGACGGCACTGTCGGCCGGGTGGATTACACGGTCACGGCCTCGCCGGGCGCGACGGTGGCGGCGCGCTTGCGAGATGCGGACGGCGCCGTGGTCGGCGAGGCCATCGGCTCGGAAGGGCGTATCACGGTGGACGCGCCGCGACTCTGGTCGCCGCGCGCGCCCCACCTTTACCGCCTGGAGGTCTCGCTGGCCGACGCCGCGACCGGCGAAGAACTGGATGTTTACGAGGAGCGAATCGGCATCCGAACCGTGGCCGTCGCGGGGAAGAGGCTCTTGTTGAACGGCGAGCCGGTCTATCTGCGCGGCTTCGGTCGCCACGAAGACATGGACGTGAAAGGCCGCGCGCTCGACCTGGCCCTGCTCGTCAAGGACCACAACCTGATGGACTGGATCGGGGCCAATTCGTATCGCACCAGCCATTATCCCTACAGCGAGGAAGCCATGCGTATGGCCGACGAGCGCGGCATCCTCGTGATCGACGAGGTGCCGGCGGTCGGCATGAACTCGTGGAGCCACGAACCGGTGATCTTCACCTCGGAACGCGCCAACGACGACACGCTCGCCGAGCACCTGCGCACGCTCGCCGAATTGATCGAGCGCGACGCCAACCACCCCAGCGTGATCTGCTGGTCGGTGGCCAACGAGGCCGCCACGTGGGAACCGGCCAGCGTGCCCTATTTTGAAAAAGTCTGCGCGCACGCGCGCGCTTTGGACGACTCGCGTCCGCTCATGATCGTCGAGGCCGCGCGCGCCATCACCGAACCCGACCGCATGCCGGGTTCGCGCGTCGCGCACCTGGCCGACATCGTGGGCGTGAACCGCTACTATGGCTGGTATAACGATCCCGGACGCCTCGACCTGGTCGCGCGCCAGATGGAGCGCGAGCTCCGCCACTGGTGGGACGCCTTCGGCAAGCCGATCCTGCTGGCCGAATACGGGGCCGACACGATCCCGTGCGTCCACGCCGATCCGCCGCAGATGTTCAGCGAGGAGTTTCAGGCCGATTTTCTCGCCCGCTATCACGAGGCGCTCGATGCGTGCGATTTCGTGATCGGCGAACACGTCTGGAACTTCGCGGATTTCGCCACCAAGCAGGGCTTCACCCGCGTGCTGGGAAATCGCAAGGGCGTGTTCACCCGCCAGCGCCAGCCCAAGCAAGCCGCGCACGCCCTCCGCGCGCGCTGGACGAAGCAGGCCTGACGAGTCCGCCCGCCAAAAGCCACGGAGCACAACGCGTCGTTTGGCGTGTGACGGACTTATCCGAGCAGTTCCGGCGGCGTTTTGGTGCCGACGTGCAGGCGCGTGGTCGAAAGGGGGGGAAATCAGGCCACGACGGGCAGCGGGCCGGTGGGATTGCCGCCGGCCATGCCGTCGATCAGGCGCAGGCGGCGGACGCTGCGGGCCTCGACGCCGCCGGGGCCGACGAGCGCGGCGGTGAGCACGACGTCGGTCGGAAAAGTCTGCGGCCAGGGCGGGGTGATGTGGAAACGGGCCGCGCCGAAGGGGCCGACGGCGACAATCTCGACGTGGCGCCAGAGCTCGCGGCCGTCTTGGGCAAGGCGGAGTTCGACTGGGCCGGACCAGGCGACGTCGAGGTCGTTGACCACATGCACCGGCACGGTGACGCGGAGCCAGTTGGCGGCGCGGAAGATGCCGTCCCACGCGTCGAGCATGACGCCGAGCGGGGCGGAGACGTGGCGCATCATGCGCTCGTAGTGCGGTTCGAGGCGAAGCGCGGCGACGTCGAGCCAGTTGTCGGAGGTCTCGCCGTTTTCGCGGGAGTAGCCGAGGTCGGAGAAATGCATGTAGCCGGCGACGGAGCGGTGCATGCGCCAGAACTCGGTCTCCATGGCGATGCGGTGCGCGTATTCGCGACGGTAGGCCTCGGGCGAGGAACCGGCGGGCAGGCCCCAGCGTTCGAAGATCTTGTCCTCGCGGGCGAGGCGCGTGGGGCGGCCCTCGCGGTCGATCCAGCACCAGCCGTATTCGTTGATGATGACGGGCGAGCTGGTGGGACCGGCGAGCCCGGCGCGGCAGCGGGCCTCGTGGGGCACGGGGTTTTCGGTGGCGAGGTCGGAGAACTCGAAGTTGGGGCGTTCCTTCACCCAGTAAACGTGGGCCTCGAAGGGATCGGTCGGGCGCAGCGTGGGGCGATCCCAGCCGAGATCCCAGGGGCGGTCTGAGAGGTCGATGCCGCGCACGGCGCGCACGACCTGGCGGGTAAGGGCGGTGCCGGTCTCGTTCTGCGCGTCCCAGATGACCACGCTCGGGTGGTTGGCGTGGGCGCGCATCCATTTTTCAAATACATCGGCGAGGACATCGAGGCGCAGGCGGCCGTGATCGGCCCAGATGGCAAACTCGTCTTGAATGAGGAAACCCTCCTCGTCGGCGACGTCATACCAGAAGCGCGGCGGGGCCCCGATGCTGAAGCGGAGCGCGTTCCAGTGCATGGCCTTGAAGGCGCGGAAGAGGCCGCGCACCCAGGCCTCGTCCCAGGGCAGTCGCGCGCGGGACGGATCCTCGAAGAAGCGATGGATGCAAACATTGGTGCCGCGCAGATAGCAGGGCTTGCCATTGAGCAGGGCGTGGCCCGCCGTCGGATCGAACTCGAAGCTGCGCATGCCGAAGGGAGTCGCCAAGCGGTCGCCGGCGGAAGTGACGACGAGGTCGTAGAGAAAGGGCGAGTCGGGTGTCCAAGCGGTGAAGCCGGGCAGGGCGACGCTGAAGAGATGGCGCGGGCCGACAGCCTCGGTTCTGCCCTCGGCGACGACGCGACCGGTGAAGCGCTCGGTCACCGTGTAGGCGAGTTCGCCAAGGGTGGCGGAGGTTTCGCCGCGCACCTCGACGAGGGCGCGGGAGAAGGCGGGCTCGGGGGCGACTTGAAGGTGGGCGATGCGCGGGCCGACGCAGAGGGAGAGCGCCACGCGGTCGTAGATGCCGGGGATGAAGGATTTTTTCTCGAAATCGGCTCCGGTGGCGTGGCCGGCGGCGCGCAGGCGTTCGCGGTCGGCGCCGACGCGGTTGACGAGCTCGTTGGGCGTGGTGGAGAAAGGCGGCGACGTCGAAGTCGAGCGGACTGAAGCTGGCGAGGTCTTCGCCGACGAGGCGGCCATTGAGCCAAACGGAGCAGCCGTATTGGGCCTTGCCGACGTGGAGGCGTGCGTAGGCGCGCGGGGCGTCGGCAGACAGCGTGAAGGTGGTGCGGTGCCAGAAGCCGAGCGAGATGGCGTCGGTATCGTTCGCCGGCCAGACGGGTGGGGTGGCTAGATCGACGAGTCCGGGCACGGGGACGGCGCTCGGATAGGCGGCGGGAGGCGTGGCGGCGGCGGAGACGGCGAGTCCCCAATCTCCGTCGAGGCGGACGATGGTTCTCATGCGGGTAGGCCGTGATGGCGGAGATGTGCGTAGTATTTGGCGGACATCTCGTGGTGATAGACGGGATGCGAACCGGCGCGGGTGACGGGGCCGGTGGCGAGGATGCGGTAATGGGCAAACGGGATCGCGAAGAGGTCCTCCTCGGTTAGCAGGCCTCGCCAGCCGCTGGTCTCGGCGGGGCCGAGCCATTCGCCGTAGAGAGT
>JALOTV010000256.1 GCA_025457685.1 Opitutaceae bacterium | reverse complement strand
CCGCCCTCGCCGCCTGGCGCGACGCCACCCGCGCCTTTCCACCCAAGGGCTCGATCAACACCGGCGTGACCAGCTACCACCTCCGCTCCGACACCGCTAAGACCGCCCTACGCTTCCAGATCGAGGCCAACACCACCAGCAATCCCTCCGCCGGCGGCGCCACCACGACCGCCGCCCTCTCCGGCTCCGCCGGCGACGCGCTCTACGTCGGCGCGGTGGGCGCTTCCTTCGGCCACATCGCCATCACGCTCGGCGCCTACTCCGCCGTTTCGCAGGACGCCGCCGCGCTGGGCTTCCGCACCACCTCCGCTACCGATGGACGGCCCTACGCTTCACGCGCCCTGGGCTTCGTCGTGGCGGGCGTCGGCGCCGGCCGCTCCTTCACCGCCGAATTCCGCGGCGTCCGCGGCCAGTTGCTCTCCACCCAGACCGCCACCGCCACAGTCGCCGACACGCGTCTCTTCTTCGGCCTCGATGCCGGTGCCGTGGAGCAGGAGTGGATCCACTCCGTCGTCATCCGCGGCAACAACGCCAGCGCCAACGTGGGCCTCGACGACGTGGGCTTCACCCCGGTCACGGCCGTAAACGTCGGCGCGCTCGCCTTCGTCGACGGTCTGCCGGTCTACACCGCGCCCGCCGGCTACACCGGCCCGGCCCGCTTCGGCTACACGGTCACCGACGGCGTCGATTCCGCCGCAGCCGAGGTCTCCATCACGGTCGCGGAAGCTCCCGTGGCCATCGCGTCCGCCACCGCCTCCACCTGGCAAGATCCCAACACCCCCGACAAGGTCCTCGACGGCATCACCGACGCTTCCGTCTCCCGCTGGTCCGGCTACGGGGATGGCGCCACGCTCACCCTCACCCTCGCCGCGCGGCAGAAAGTCGGCGCGCTCAACCTTTCCGCCTATCTGGGCACCGTCCGCCGCGCTGTCTTCGACGTCGAGACGAGCGATGACAACGGCGCCACCTGGACGCGCGTTTTTTCCGGCAGCAGCTCCGGCACCACCTCGGATCTCGAGCGCATACGACTCACCCCGACGTGGGCGCGCCTCGTGCGCCTCGTCGGTCGCGGCTACGTGCGCAACGACGGCCAGCCGGGCGATCTCTGGAACAGCTTCGGCGAGGTGCAGGTCCTCGCCGAACCGAACCTGCCGCCTCAGGCCACGCCGCTTGCCCTGTCGGCGCGCGCAGGCGAAGCCGTCACCATCGATCTCACCTCCCTCGGTTTCGATTCCGACTCCGGTCCATCCCCGTTGTTAGTCTCCTCGGTCGCCACGCCCTCGGTCGGCTCGGTGCAACTCCTGCCCGACGGACGCATCCTCTATCTCCCGCCCACCGATTATCGCGGCGAAGCGCGCCTGTCCTACGTCTTGAGCGATGGCGCCGCCACCGCCACCGCCGAGCTCGCCCTTCGTCTCGGCATACCCGCCACCGCCGAGGACTTCCTGACCCTCTATTTCGACAGCGCCGCCCTGGAAGACCCCGCCATCAGCGACGCCACCGCCGACCCCGACGGCGACGGCATCCCCAACCTCCTCGAATACGCCTTCGGCTCGGTCCCCCTCGCGCGTTCCGCCTCGTCGTTCCCCTCGCTCCAGGCCTCACACCTTCAACTCATCTTCCCGCGCAGTCGTCACGCCAGCGATCTCACCTACGTGGTCGAGGCCAGCGCGGACCTCGCGGGCTGGACGCCCGTCGCCACCGCCAACGGCCTCGGCGCGTGGCAAATCGCTAGGCTCGGTGCGACCGCCGCGCAATCCACCGCCGACGACGCGACTTGGCGGGTCACGGTCACCGACTCCGCCGCGTCTGCCGCAGGCGCCCCACGTTTTCTTCGCCTCCGCGTGACGCGCTGACCGGCGGATTCGCGCACGGCGGGGCATGTGGTGGTATAAACGTGCACATTTGTCCACCGGACCGCCCATATTACAGGCGGCTGAGTTGTGGTTAGACTGGGGCGGTTACTTCACTGCCGTCTCCCCCGCCCGTCAGCCAAGCCCCGTCATGATTGCTTCATCGCCCCGCCTCCTCGCCCGCGCCCTGCGCCTGACCGTTTTTGGTCTTGTCGCCTCCTTCCCTTTGGCCGCCTTCGCCCAAACCTCGAAGCCGACCTCCGCCGAACAAGTCGAACGCCTCATCGGCTCCGCCCAGCTGGGCCGGCCCCCCGTCCTCTGGTTCGGCTCCGACCCCAAGATCAACCTCGGCTCCGGCCCCGCCGGCTGGACCGCGGACTCAGGTGGCCAACTCGCCGCCCGCAGTCCCGATGCGTGGGGCCGCCAAGGCGCCGCGTTTGGACTCGCGGCGGAGGCCAAGGGCGGCGTCGCCGTCTCCGGCTCGACCACCCTCGGCCCCCACAAGGGCCCGATCAACCCGAAGTCCGGCACCGTTCTCTTTTTCTTTCGCCCTGGTGAAAACTCCGCGCCTCCCATGCTGCTCTTCTCCCGCGCAGACTGGGGCAACCCCAACTACCTCTCGCTGCGCATCAACGCCGTCGGCGGACGCTGGGAACTCACCCTCGCCGTAGCCGACACCCGCGCCTCCGCTAAAGCTACCCAGGCCAACTTCGCCACCCTCCAGCCCGGAGCCTGGACCTTCGTCGCCCTCGCCTGGCAGGAAAACGCCGGCCTCTGCCGCTTCCGCTACTGGGCCGGCGACCTCGCCACCGGCGAGCTCACCGAAGGCGAGCACGACACCACCCCGCTCGATCCCACGCCCGGCATCTTCACCATCGCCGGTCGCCGCGCCGACAACATCGCGAAATACGGCACCGCGCCCCTCCTCTTCTCCGGCGGCCTTCTCCACCATTTCGCCATCTACGACGACGCCCTCTCCGAGGACGCCGTCAAACGCATCTACCTCGCCGCCTGCCTCCGTTAACCGCCCCGACCACGCGTGCGCCCTGCTCGCCACCCTCGCGACCGCCGCCTTTGCTTCGCCGACCGAGAGCCCGTCGCGGCTCCCAGGCGACCCCGCCTCGTGGCGCCTCGTATGGAACGACAAGTTCGACTACCCCGATGCCCAGCTCGACAAGCGCTGGCAGTCCCAGAACGGCCCCAGCGGACACATTCTCAACAGTCGCTGGCGTGAAAACGCCGTCGTGCACGACGGCACGCTCCGCCTCACCAACCGCAAAGAGGAGTGCGGCGGTCAGCAATGGACCTCCGGCAACATCTGGACCCGCGAGCACTTTCAATACGGCTACTTCGAGGCGCGTTACCGCTACGCCGCCGCCGAGGGCACCAACAATTCCTTCTGGCTCATGACCAACACCCCGGGCGAACCCGCCAAGGGCAAGCGCTTCGAGATCGATATCAACGAGGGTCACTACCCCAACGAGATCAACACCAAGATCCACAACTGGTCCGACATCACCGTCCTCCCCGACGGCCGCAAGACCCACCCCACCGCCTCCAAGAGCTTCGTCTACGGCGTCCGCCCCGACCCTAGGTCCTCCGCCTCACCGCCACCAACCCGGCGCCGTCAGTCTTACCGAGACCATCACCGTCACCGACCCCGTTTCCGTATCCACCGGAGCACGACGTTTCCTGCGTCTTCGCGTGACGGGGCCATAGCCATCTGGCCTGACGCAAAAAATCACAAACTGGGCGCGGCCTCGCCACATGCCTTCGTCCCCCGCACTTGGCACCCCGCGCGCCATTCTGTGCACTGCATCCCCCAGGCCCCATGCGCGCCCCCGCCTTCCTCCTTTTCTCCCTCGCCCCGCTCACCTGCGCCAGCGCTGCTCCGGTCCTCACCATCGAGGCCGATGCCAGCCTGGCACGACCGTCACCCGCCTCTGGATGATGTTCATGAATCGTCCCGAGATCGCGCTCACCGTGCCCTTCATCCTTCCCGTCAGCGACGCCGGCTACGGACCAAAGCGCGGCCAGGCCCTCTACACCCGCCCCGGCGCCCCCGCCGACCTGACGCCTCGCGTCACCCCGCTGCGCGACTTCTACGGCTTCTTCCGCGAGCTTGAGGGCCAACGCGTCCCCACGTCTTGGTCCGGCCTGTCCCCGCGCCAGGCCGTCGGCGTCTTCGCCCTCGCCGCCCGCCGCGGCGACACGCTCTTCGTCCTCTTGCACAACGCCGCCGCCGAGCCTCTCGCCCTCGACCTCGCCCTTCCCTCGTCCACCTCGCTCGCCGGCGCCGCCGTCCAACGCATGCGCTGGGAGGGCCGCGCGCCGGCCGACCACCGCGCGCCCACGCCGGAAGGTGCACGCTGGCGCCGCGATCTCGCCGCCGCAGAATCGCTCGACTCCTCCCGCGTCGAACTCGCCGCCGAGGAGACCGCCCTGATCCGCCTTCCCCTCCCCGCCGCACCCGTGCGCCAAATCGTGGTGACCACGCACTACGCCCCCGAAAACCTCCGCCCGCTCGCCGCCGACACCTCCGCCGAGTTCACCTTCACGCTCCCGCCTGCCACCCCCGCGCCCACCGCATCCGAACTCGTCTTCACGTTCGCGGCGCCGGCCGGTGGCCGCCCGGGCCAGACACTCGCGCTTACACTCAACGGCACCGCCCTCGACGCCCGCCCCGACCTCGGCCTGCTCTCCGGCTGGAAGCACCCCATCCATCCTTTCCGAGTCTCCGTGCCGGCCTCGCTCCTTCGCAACGGTGCCAACACCCTCGCCATCTCCGCGGCCGACCCGGCCGC
>JALOTV010000032.1 GCA_025457685.1 Opitutaceae bacterium | reverse complement strand
GGCCTCGCTCGCGATCTCGGCGACAACGGCCGCGTGATGGCGCGGTTTTCCGGCACCGAGCCGAAGCTTAGGTTGCTGGCCGAGGCACGCTCGCAAGCAGAGGTGGACGAGGCCCTGCGACGGCTCGAGGAGGCGGCGCGGCGCGATCTGGCCGTGACCTGACGCAGTCTAGCGTTGACCCACTATTTATTCGGGGGTTTTTTAAGCTTTCCCCTTATGCAAGAAGTTCCCCTTACCTCGCTCGACATCCGTTTACAGAAGCAAGTCGAGAATGCCCAAGTGGCTCTGCAACGTGGCAATTATGACTACGTTATTGAAGTGACTTCCCAGGTGCTCAAGCACGCTCCGGGGTGTCTGCCGGTCCGTCGTTTGCAGCGTGCGGCTTTGGTGAAGCAGCACGAAGGAAAGAACAAGCTGATGGCCAAGGCTTTTGGGTCCGTGACCATGGCGGGCTTCATGTTCGCGAGCAAAAAGGATCCGATCAAGGCGATGGAAAGCGCCGAGAAGCTCCTCCTCGCCGACCCGAACAACATCCCCGCTTTGAAGAGTTTGGCCGAGGCCGCGACCACGCTCGGTTTGATGGAAACCGCCGCCTTTGCGTGGGAGGGTATTCGCGAGGCCCAGCCCAAGGATCACGACACGCTGGTCCATCTTGCCGAGGCCTACATCGCGGCCAAGATGCACAAGGAAGCGGTGCGCGTCGCGGACGATTTGCTCAAGGTTCGTCCCCAGGACGGCGACGCCCTTTCGCTCATGCGCAAGGCGTCGGTGGCCCAGACCATGGACAAGGGCAACTGGGAGTCGCAGGCGTCTTTCCGCAACAAGCTCAAGGATGAGACCCAAGCGGCCTCGCTCGAGCAGGCGGCGAAGGTGGTCACGTCTTCCGAGATGACCGAGCGTCTCATCGCCGAGGCCAAGCAGCGCCTCGAGGCCGAGCCGAAGAATCTCAACCACTACCGCGCCATCATCGACGGTTATCGCCGTCTCGACGATCCCGCGTCCGCGCTGGAATACGTCAAGAAGGCGCGCGCCCTGCCTTCCGCCGCCGGCGATGCGACCCTCGAAAAGCTTCAAAGCGATCTGGCCGTGGGCGTGTTGGAGAAGCGGGTGAAGGACGCGCAGTCCATCGTGGCCGCCGCTCCGGACGACCAGGGCGCGAAGGATTTGCTGGCGGCCGCGACCGCCGAGCTGAACAAGGTGAAACTCGACGACGCCAAGAGCTACGTGGAGCGTTATCCCAACGATTACGCCGCGCGCTTCACCCTGGCTTCGCTGCTCTACGACACCGGCGATCACCAGGGTGCCATCGCCAACTTCCAACAGGCGCAGAAGTCGCCCAAGGTGCGTCTGGCGGCGCTCGCCGGCATGGGCAAGGCGCTCAAGGCCCGCAAAATGTATGACCTTGCGGTCCAGCAGTTCCAGACCGCGAAAAACGAGATCCCCACGATGGATGAGCTCAAGAAGGACATCATCTATCAGCTCGCCGAGTGCTACGAAGGCATGGGCCGTCCGGAGGATGCGATCAACGAATACAAGCTGATCTACAGCGACGACATCGGCTTCCGCGACGTGGCGGACAAGATCAACGCCTTCTATTCCAGTCGCTGAGCGCCCTGCGGGTTCTTCCCGACTTAACCAAGAAAGGCGGTCGCCGACGAGGCGGGCCGCCTTTTTTATTTCGCGGTGGCCGGACGCGCGCCGGTGCGCCCGGTGCCCGGCGGCGGTTTACGAAACCCGGTGAATATTGCCCTCGCTCCACGGCGGAGAAATTGTAAAAAACACCGGCATAGGCTCGCGAGCCCTACGTCCCATGGCCCGAAAAATTGCTTTTATTAACTACAAAGGCGGCGTCGGTAAGACCTCTTTGATCGTCAACATCGCCGCCTGCCTCGCACGCATGGGATCGAGGGTGCTCCTCTGCGATTTCGACACCCAGTCGAACGCCTCGATCTGGCTGCTCAAGCTGGACAGGTGGAATCCGATCAACTCCACCGGCGAGGGCGCCATCTACTCGATCTTCGATCCCGGACGCCACCGGGTGTGTGACCTGATCGTGCGCGACGTGGTTTTGGACAAGGCGGGCGGTCACGCGCTGCCAGGGCTGGATCTGTTGCCCACCACCTTCAACCTGGTGGATCTGGAGAGCGAGTATGCGGGCGATCCCAAGCGTCCCGCCTATGTGATTTTTCAGGAACAGATCGCGGAGATCGAGCACGAGTATGATTTCATCCTCTTCGACTGCCCGCCCAACATCCTGCGCGCCTCGCAGTGCGGCATCTTCACCGCGACGGAGATCTACGTGCCTGCCAACCCCGACGCGCTGTCGCTCATCGGCTTCACCCTGCTGATCGAGAAACTCGGGCGCTTCCACCAGCTCTCCGCCAGTTTCCGGCGCGTCTCGATGGGACCTCCGGCGCAGGTTTACGGCGTGATTTTCAACGCGATCAAGACCGGCGTGGACATCGAGGTGCCGAAGATGCGCATGCAACTTCGCCTGAACCAGTTCAAGGCCGCCAAGCGCACGGCCAAGGAGGCGCGGATCTTTGATTCGTTCGTGCGCGACGCGATGGTGGTGCGGCGCGCGGTCGCGCTCGGTCTGCCCGTGGCCCTGCTCGGCCAGGAGGCGATCGGCGACAATGTGGTGCGCGACTACGAACGCGTGGCCGAGGAAATCCTGCGCAACGCGCCCGCCGTCACCTGAGCCTTTCCACCGCGTCGCAGTCTTATCCCCAACTGATCATGGCAACCATTCCCCCCATACCCGCCGACGCCAAGGCGTGGGACAAAGCGCGCGCCGCCTTCGCCAAGTCCATCCTGGTGGACACCCCGCTGGCCAGCCTGGCCCAGGATCTCGACGTGCCAGCCTGGCCGATCTCCGCGCCGGACGAGACGCCGGCGGCCTACATTTATCTGCCCTACACGCAGGCGGTCGCGGCCCTGGCGGCCCGCGGTCTGCCGCCCGCGCAACTCGGCGCGCTGATCACGCTGCTCAACGACACCAACGCGTTCGACCAGCCCTTCGGCGAGATGATGGAGGACATCCAGCCCGCCGCATCCGGCGCGGTGGACGCCGATTCGCCCCTGATCAAAAACATGGCCAAGCTCGGGCTGCCCGCCGATTTCCCGCTGGCGCTTTCCGGACTCTCCGCCGCGACCCTGGACCTTTGCCGTATCGAGAAAGTCGATACGCTGGGCGGTTTCGTCGCCTTTGCCTCGCGGCTCTCGCAGGCCGTGATCGTGGGCGGCGATTTCCGCGAGCTGCTCAACGCGCTGGCCCAGCGGGACGAGGCGGCGCTGGCGCGGTTCCTGCCGCTGCGAAAGGGCGCGCCCGGCCTGCATCTGCTCGAGGGCGTGGCGCTGGCGGCGCGCAGGCTCGCCCCGCCCGCGCGGGCCGCGATCCTGGCGCGGCCTGCCGAGGTGCCGCCGGAGGCGGCGGAGCGCGTCGTCGCGCTGGTCGCGCATTTCTCCGCCGAGCATGCGGCCATGCGCCAGGCCCGGGCAGGCGGCGCGACGCCGGAACAGATCGCCAGTGCGCTGGAGGACGTTTCCCTCAGGCCGGTGGTGGCCGCCTTGCTGGCCCCGCATCTTACCACGGCGGCTGCGGCCACGCCGCCTCCGCCCAAGCCGTCGTTCTGGCGCCGGCTTTTCGGGCGGGCTTGAGCGCCTGTCCGCCGGCATAGTCCACCTGTCCCCAGCCACCATCTGTTTAGCCCATGCCCGACCAACCTCCGTTTCCGCCGCCGCGCGCCTTGAGCGGCGGATTGCCTCCGCCCCGCCGCCCGTTGCCGCTCAGTCTGCCGCGTCGCACGCCGGGTGCATCTTCGGCGGGAGCCTCGGGCGGCCTCATCTCGCTTGCCTACGCGGGGGCGGATCCGTCGGTGCAGCGGCGGGTATCGGACCGTATCAACAGCCGTTCTCCGTTTCCTGGCGGAGCGGGGGCCGGGGGGGCCGGGGCGGAGCATGCGCGCCTGATCGAGATCGACCGGGCCCTGCGCGCGCGCGAACAGGAGCTGGATGCGCGCGAGGCCGCGTTGGTGGAGCTGCAATCGCGGCTTGGCGAGCGCGAGCGCGAGATCGCCGAGCTGGAGAACCTTCTGCTGGCGCGCGAGCGCGTGTTGATGGCGCAGCGCAAGGCACCGACCATGCCGCCCTTCCAGGTGAGCGAGGAGGAAAAGTCGGCGTTGGAAAAACTTCGCGCCACGCTCGATGCGCAGGAGGCCTCGCTGGCCGAGGCGCGGGTGGCCCTGAAGGAGCGGGAAGCCTTTATCGAGCAGTCGGAGACGACCTTGCTCAACAAGGTCGCCGCCCAACAGGAGCACGAGATCATGCTGGAGCAGCGCTACGAGGACTTGCGGCGGGCGGAGCACGACCTGCGGCAGCGTCTCGCCGAGATCGACCCGAAGATGGCGGCCGAACTCGAGGCGGAGCGCGCGCGGCAGCGGGACGAATTCAACGAGTGATCGTGCGGCGCCCGTGACCGGTCGTGGGTATCGGTCTCAGGGCGCGGTGCGGTCGACGCGCACCCGGATGAAACGGCGCGCGCCAGTGAGCGGCGTCTCGACCGTGACGCGGTCGGTCAGGGCGTCCACGTAAACGACGCTCGTCGCGGCGGGAGTGATCGCGGCCCACGTGACGAGGTCGACCGAGCTTTCGTAGCGGACGACCAGATCGCTCGCATAGCGGTGGCGGCGGTGGGTGAGGCCGAGCCTGGGCGCGCCTCCCGCGACGGCGGGGGGCAGGAGGGCGAGGGCGGGCGAGGCGAACGCGGTGGCGGCGTCCGATGCGCGGGGGCGCAGGTTGAAGGCGAATTCGAGCAGGTTGGGCAGGCCGTCGCGATCGGGGTCGGCGGCGTCGCCCGCCACGGCGGTGTTTGCCAGCTCGGCGGCGGTGAAGTGCGGGCGTCGCCAGGCGGCGAAGGGCGAGTCGTTGTTGAACACGCGGTCCGCGAAGAGCGGGTTGTCGACGAAGGGGTTGCGGTTGCCCTGGTAGAGTGTATCCACTAAATGGTTACGCTTGCGCTCGGCCTCGTCGGGCGGGAAGGCGCGGTGCCAGGCGAGGAGGGCGGAGAGGTTGCCCATCTGCGCGCCGCTCACCGAGGTGGAGGAGACGAGTTCGAGGTCGGACACGCCATCGCTGCCATCGTAGCGCACGGCCATGTAGAACAAGGCGCGGGCGACGCGGCCCTTGTCGGCGTCGCGCGGCTCGTAGGCGGAGGAGGTGTAGAGCGAGAGCGGCGCCTCGGGGTCGGCGGTGCCGCCGGAGGCGATGTCGGTGAAGGGCAGGTTGCCGCGCCGCCCGTTCACACTTTTATCGGCGGCGAAGAGGTGGTGGAGATCGCGGCCGCCGACGCTGTCGGTGTTGCTATTCATGCCGCGCGAGACCGGCCAGACGTGCTCGCGATTCCAGTAGTTCTCGGTGTCGGTGCCGTTATCCTGAAGCGACTTCGCCCGGCTGTCGCCGCCGTAGAGGAGCAGCACGTTGGCGGAGTTGGCCGGGTCCTCGTCGAGGATACGCAGGGCGTTCCACACGCCGGGCGTGTAGCTGGAGACCGGGGTGTGGCCGTCGATGAGGTTGTGCAGGGCGGTCTTTAGCGTGTCGCCGCCGGCGACGGAGGGCAGGCTGGCGTAGTAGGCGGTCGAGGGATCGTAGGCCGCGCGAGTTCCCGCCGCGCCGAGCAGGCCGGCGACGAGGAGGAGGCGAAAAAGAGGGGCGAGGAGGGCGGCCACGGAAAGCAGGGTGCGCGACGCGGAGCCGCGTGGCGCGAAGGGTTCAACGCGACGCGAAGGCAGGTTTTTTGCAAACCTCGATGTCGGTGGCGGGCGAGGCGGATGCTATGGAGCTTTTTTCAGAGATTGGGTGGAGCTTAGGTTCGCCAAGCCCAGGGAATTATCCCCAAGGTCGTGCCGCTCAACAACCCCACCCAAACGTGTCTTCCGCGACCCCTGATAAAAAAACCCTCTGGAAAGTCATCTCCGCCTCCTCCGCAGGCACCCTGATCGAGTGGTATGATTTCTTCGTGTATGGCGCGCTGGCGACGATCATCGCCGGTCACTTTTTTCCGAAGGACAACCCCACCGCGGCTTTGCTCCTCACCCTGGCGACCTTCGCGACGGGCTTTGTGGTGCGTCCCTTCGGCGCGATCGTGTTTGGCCACATCGGCGATCTGGTGGGGCGCAAATACACCTTCCTGCTCACCCTCCTCCTGATGGGCGGGGCGACCTTCCTCATCGGCCTGCTGCCGGATTACGAGACCATCGGCATGGCGGCGCCAATCGCGCTGGTGTTGCTGCGCCTCGTGCAGGGCCTGGCGCTGGGTGGCGAATACGGCGGCGCGGCGACCTACGTGGCCGAGCACACGCCGCGCGCGCATCGCGGGTTCTACACCAGCTTCATCCAAATCACGGCGACGGGCGGCCTGCTGCTGGCCATCGTGATCATCCTCGCGGTGCGGCAGGTGGTGGGCATCGACAGCTTCAACGAGTGGGGCTGGCGCCTGCCCTTCCTCGTCTCGATCTTCCTGGTAGGGCTTTCCTACTACATCCGCATCAAGATGGAGGAGTCGCCGCTGTTCGCGAAGGCGAAGTCCGAGGGCAAGCTGGCCAAGAACCCGATCAAAGAGAGCTTCTTCAATCCGGAGAACCGCCGCCTCGTGCTCATCGCGCTCTTCGGCGCCACCGCCGGCCAGGGCGTGATTTGGTATACGGGCCAGTTCTACGCGATGTATTTCCTGCAGACCGTGACCAAGGTGCCCTACGAGACCGCGCTGTTACTGGTGGCCGTGGCGCTCGTGCTGGGCACGCCGGCCTTCGTGCTTTTCGGCAGCCTGTCCGACAAGATCGGCCGCAAGCCCGTGATCCTTGGCGGCATGTTGCTGGCGGCGTTGCTCTATTTGCCGGTCTTCGCCGGGTTGCAGCACTTCGCCAATCCGCTCAACCACGTGATGATCGTGGCGCTGCTCTTCGTCCTCGTGCTGCTGGTGGCCATGACCTACGGCCCTATCGCGGCCTTCCTGGTGGAGATTTTCCCCACCCGCATCCGCTACACCTCGATGTCGCTGCCTTACCACGTGGGCAATGGCATCTTCGGCGGACTCACCCCGCTCATCGCCACGAGTCTGGTGGCTAAGTATGGCAATCCCTACGCGGGCCTGGTTTATCCCATCACGATCGCGCTCATCACTACCGTGATCGGCGCGATCTACCTGAAGGAAAGCCGTCACGCCAACATGGACAACTGACGCGACGAGCCGGCGCGAGGGAGCGGGCCAGCCCCGCTTCCCGCGCGAAGCCGCGAGGGCCGATTCATCGCTTGAGACCGACCGCGGTGTTTATTCGCGCTTGAGCTCGCGGCCCATGAGTGCGGCGAGGGCCTCGGCGGGCGGTTTGCCGGCATAGAGGATGGCGTGCGTCTCGGTGAGGATGGGGGCGTCGATGCCCCGCTCGCGCACGAGCTCGAAAAAGCTGCGCGTGGTGCGGTAGCCCTCCACCACGCTCTTGCTCGCGGCGAGGAGCGACTCGGCGGATTGGCCCTCGCCGAGGCGTTGGCCAAACGTGCGGTTGCGCGACCAGGCGCCGGTGCAGGTGGCGACCAGATCGCCGAAGCCGCCGAGGCCGTAGAACGTCTCCGCCCGCGCGCCGAGGGCCACGCCCACGCGGACCATTTCGGCGAGGGCGCGGGTGAGGAGGGCGGCCTTGGCGTTGTCTCCCAAGCGCAGGCCGTCGCCGCAGCCCGCCGCGATGGCATAGACGTTTTTGAGGCAGCCGCCGAATTCCACGCCCGCGACGTCGTCGCCGCGATAGACCCGGAGCGTGGGGCCGCTGAGCGCGGCCTGCATGGCGGCGAGGAGCGGTTCGTCGGCGCCGGCGGCGGCGAGCACCATGGCGCAGGGCCGGCCCGACGCGACCTCGGCGGCGTTGGTGGGGCCGCTGAGCGCGCCGACCGCGAGGCCGGGCAGGGTGGCGGCCATGACCTCGGTGGGCCGGAGGTGGGTGCCGAGCTCCAGGCCCTTGGCGAGCGATACGACGAGCTTCAGTTGGGTGGCGAGGCCGCGCGCGGCCTGGAGCCGAAGGCAGGTATCGCGCAGGGATTGCGAAGGGCAGGCGAGCAGCACGAGTTCGGCCTCCATGAGCAGGGGCGGCAGCTCGTGGCCAAGTTGGAGGGAGCGCGGCAAAACATGGCCCGGCAGGTAGTCGGCGTTTTCCCGCGTGGAGGCGAGCGTGAGGGCCTGTTCGAAGCGGCGCGGCGCCAGGGTGACGGTGTGGCCGAGGCGGGAGAGATGGAGGGCAAAGGCCGTGCCCCAGGCACCGGCACCGACGACGACGATATTCATAGGCGAGGCGGAGCAGAGGGTGAAGCGCGCGCCGGCAAAAGCCTAAAACGAGCCCGCGCGCGGCGGGGAAGAACCTTGACCCGACGACGGGCGACTTTAGCTCTGCCTGAGCTGCGTGCACGCGGGTGTAGTATAACGGCTATTATGCGTGTTTCCCATACATGAGACGGGGGTTCGACTCCCCCCACCCGCACCAGCCGAGACGGGCCCGGAGATAAGGCCACGCGGCGCTTGCGAGACCGCTCGATTGGGGTGTGCTGGCGGCACATCGCATGAGCTTGAAACTACACGTGTGCCCCGCCGGTCCGATCGAGACCAACGCCTATCTGCTGACCGACGCCGCGCGCGGCGAGGCGGTGTTGATCGATGCGCCCGGCGACGTGTGGGCCGACATCGAGCCCGTGCTGAAGCGCGAAGGCTGCGCGTTGAAGGAACTCTGGCTGACCCACGGCCACTGGGACCACATGCAAGGCGTGGCCGAGGTGGTGCGCGCCACCGGCGCGAAGGTGAGCGCTCACCCCGACGACAAGGTGCTGCTGGAGACGCCCGGGGTGATGGAGGTGTTTCTGCCGAGCACGATCAAACTCGCGCCGGTGCGGACCGACCGCTGGCTGGCGCAGGGCGAACGCATCGAGGCGCTCGGTCTCGCCTGGGAGGTGCGCCACGTGCCCGGCCACTGTCCAGGGAGCGTGCTGTTCTGGTGCGAGACGGAGGGCGTGGCGTTTTGCGGCGACGCGATTTTCAACGGCGGGGTGGGGCGGACGGATTTCCCCGGCGGCAGCATGGCGATGCTGGAAAAATCCATACGCGGGCAGATCTACACCCTGCCGGCCGACACCCGTTTGTATCCAGGACATGGAGACGCCACCACGGTGGCGGCGGAGCGGGCGGGCAACCCCTTCGTGCGCGGCTGAATCTTTTGACCATGGAAGGGACGGATGGACACGGATGACGAGCTGATGGCGCGGGCGCTGGGGCTGGCGCGGCACGGTTGGGGGACGACCAATCCCAACCCCATGGTCGGCGCGCTCATCGTGGAGGCCGGCGAGGTGGTGGCGGAAGGCTGGCACGCGAAGGACGGCGGGCCGCACGCGGAGCGCGCGGCGCTCACCGCGCTCGGGCGGCGTCCGCGACCGGGGGCGACGATGGTCGTCACGCTGGAGCCCTGCTCGACGGCGGGGCGCACCGGTGCGTGTTGCGACGCGATCAAGGCGGCGGGAATCGCGCGGGTGGTGATCGGGGCGACCGATCCGAATCCGGCACACGCCGGCCGGGGCGCGCGGGTGCTGCGCGAGGCGGGCATCGACGTGACCGACGGGGTGCGCGCGGCGGAGTGCGCGGAGCTGAATCTGATTTTCAACCACTGGATCACCACCGGCCGCCCCCTGATCGCGGCGAAGATCGCGACCACGCGCGACGGCTTTTCCCGGCCCGCGCCGGGCGAGGACCGCTGGATCACGGGCGGGGTGGCGCGGGCGGACGTGCATCGGTGGAGGCGCTTGTTTCCCGCCATCGCGACGGGGGCGGGCACGGTGGCGGCGGACGATCCGGCACTGACCCGCAGGTGGACGGACGAGGCGACGGGCGAGGCGCGGGAGGACTGCGGCGTGCGCTTCGTATTTGATTCTCAACTACGCACGGCCGCCGGTCCGAGCGAAGGCTGGCCGCGCGTTTATGCCGACCGTTGGTGCGAACGCACGGTGGTGGTGGCGGGCGCGGCGGCGGACCTGGATACGGAGCGGCGTCTGACGGAGGCCGGGGTGAGGGTGTGGCGGCAGGAGACCACGCGCGGCGCGCGTGGTTGGGCGGAGTTTGCCTCGCGCTGCGCGGCGGAGCGCATCAGCGGGGTGTATCTGGAAGGTGGCGCGGAGCTGCTGGCCGACGCGCGGTCGGCGGGGGCCGCGACCTACGGTTTCTGGTATCGCGCGCCGCGCGAGGCGGGAGCGGGTTGGGGCGGTCGGGTGGATTGGCGTTTGGCCGAACCGGTCGAGGAGCGGCTCGGGGACGACACGCTGACCCGGGGGAAATTTTTATGACCAAACGGGTGGAAACCACGATCTATCTGGCCTCGGGCAACGCGCACAAGGTCGCCGAGCTGGCGGCGCTGGCCGCGCGCGACGGGCTGGCGGTGGAGATCTTGTCGGCCAAGGCGCTGGGCGGCATGCCGGCGGTGGAGGAGGACACAGGCACCTTCGCGGGCAACGCACGCAAAAAGGCCCTCGCGCTGCGGGCGATCGCGCCGGCGGGGACGGCGGTGCTGGCGGACGACAGCGGGGTGTGCGTCGATCATCTCGACGGAGGTCCCGGGGTGGAGAGCGCCTACTTCGCCGGTCCGCAAGGCGACTCCGCGGCCAATCTGCGCAAGCTGGAGGAGGTGATGCGCGGGGTGCCGGCGGGGCGGCGCGGGGCGCGGTTTTATTGCCTGCTGTATCTCATCGACGCGGCCGGAGGTGAACACGTGTTCGAGGGCGAGTGCCGTGGCGTGTTGCTCGACGCGCCGCGTGGCGGGGCGGGTTTTGGCTACGATCCGCTGTTTGTTCCGGAGGGTTTCAGTCAGAGCTACGCGGAGCTGGGGGACGAGGTGAAGAGCCGGCTGAGCCACCGCGCGCGAGCTTGGGCGGCGCTGAGCGCGTGGTGGCGGGGCGGCGGGGCGGCGGTCGGGGGCTAGGAGCTGTCTTCAAAATAAACGGATGCTTCGTGAGCGGGAAACCATGCTCGGCCAAGGCGACTGAGGCGGAGGTGGCCCAGAGGGCCATACCGCCGAGGTCAACGACGGCCCAGCTTGGTTTCCCACTCCCCCGTAGGGCGTAAGCAGAGCGTCTGGTTACTTTGAAGACAGCTCCTAGTCCTCGACGGGGGCGGCGGGCTCCATGAGGGTGAAGCCGTAGCTGGCGTTGGCGAGGAGGGTGTCGAACTCGGCGCGGCTGATGTCGCGAAAATCGAGACGGCGGAAGGTGCGCAGGGTGGGCGTGAAAGGCGGGGCCATGTCGTTTTTCAGGAAGTCGTGAAAGCCCCAGCGGCGGCGCGGGGCGTTGTAGAAGTTGCCGCCGGTGCCGGGCCAGCGGGCGGTGGCGTAGGCGCTGGTGAAGAGCGCGACGATGGAGCCGCGGTAGCGGAGCGTCTTGGCGTCGCTGTTGGCCCAGTTCTCATGGAGACGGAAGTAGTTTTCCACGCCGCCGGAGTATTGGGTGAGGTTGGCGGGATTGGTCTCCACGATGCCGCCCATGAAGACGGTGGAGATCTCGGTGGCGACGGGTTCGCGGCCCTTGGTGGCGTTGAGGTTGCTCTCGCGGCCGTCGCCGACGGGGCGTCCGGCGGCGTCCACCCAGTTGGCGGAAAGGATATTGATGGAATCGCCGGCCACGAGGGAGGGGACCTCGGTGTCGTCGGCCGGATTGTTGGGCGTGCCGTTGTCCCAACCCGGATCGGGCGAGCGTTCGCTGCCGTCGGGCGAGGCGGCGGTGCCGAAGGAGCCGTTGGCGTTGTAGTGGCCTGCGACATACACGGGGGCGTTGGTGACGAAGGAGAGGCCGGCCTCGGAGCTGGCGGAGGGGCGGGTGGGGAGACGGCGGCCGTTGAGCAGGCGCACGGCGGTGGCGGTGCCGGTGCCCGTGCCCGCGCCGTGCACGCTGCCGGAGGAGGCGCCGGAGGCGACCGAGATGTCGCTGGTGGTCTCGAAGCCGCGGGTGGGGTCCTCGACCTCGACGTAAACGGCGCCGGTCCAGGCGTTCTGGATCTTGGCCTGGGCGGCGGTGGGACTGGCGGTGGTGACGGCGGAGCGGAGCACGCCGATGTCCACATCGACCATGTTTACGGTTTTGTTTTCGCGGTTGTCGCGCAGGCGCCGGGTGGTGGTGACGAGGCCGGAGGGCGGCTCGACGACCTTGGCGGAGTTGGTGGCGAGCCAGAGGGCGCGGTTGGCGCTGGATTTGAAGGCGAGCGCGTCGGTGGCGTTGGTGAAGACGGTCACGCGCGGGGTGGTGGTGCCGCCGAGGACGCCGCCGACGACGGAGGGGGCGACGCGATCGACCACGACGTAGAGGCCGGCTTTTCGGGAGAATTTTTGCGCCTCGATGGATCGTTGCTCGGTGGTGAGGGAGTTGGACGGATCGGGAGGCTGGATGAGTTTGCGGGCATCGTTCGGGTTGAGCACGCCGGGCGGGGTCTGGCGCTCGATGCCGTGGGAGCGGTCCTGGAGATTGCCCCGCCAGATCTGCGACGCGGCCTCGGAAAAGAGGTGGCCGGTGGCGCGATCGCCGAGCTGAGAGTCCACGTAGGTGACGGTGTTGCCGGTGGGCGAGGTGCGGAAGGAGTGTCCGTTGATGGAGGTGGTGAGGAGGTTGCCGCTTGGATCGTAGCCGGAGGGGAAACTGATGTTGCCGGCGGTGCCTTTGCCGGTGGCGAAACCGGCCGCGATGAAACGATCGGCGGTGGTGACGGTATCGAAGAAGCCCAGGCTGGCGGCGGTGCTGAGGTGGAAGGCCTCGTTGGAGTGCACGGGACCCCAGACCTCCATGGCCGCGCCGGGGTGGAACTCCATGCGGAGGTTATAAAAAATGGCGTAGTTGAAGAGCTTGGAGTCGCGCACCTCGAAGGCCTGGGTGGCGTAGGCGGTGGTGGTGCCGAGTCCGGGGAGCGAGGCGGGGGCGGAGGCGAGCAGGCGGATGATGCGGCTGCGCACGATCTGCCCGACGAGGGGATCGTAGGCGTTGTTGGGATCGTTTTTGCTGATGACGTGGCTGAACGGATCCGACGCGCGGCCGACGTAGAGACGGATGTCCGTGGGGGCCACGGTGGTGGGGGCGCTGGAGCCGGAGGCGTAGAGCGAACCGAGGCGGGCGGAGTGGATGCCGATGGGGCTGGAGACGAGCGATGAGGTGTTGAAGCCCTGGTCGGCGCGGAGACGCGTGGCGAGCTCGGCCGCGCCGTATTCGAGCGCGGCCTCGGCGGCGTTTTTGGCCTCGAGACGCATGACGTTGCGCCGGTTGAGACGGGATTCGGTGGCGGCGTAGCGGAGCAGCACGCCGCTGACGATGCCGACCGCGAGGGTGATGAGAGCGACGAGGACCAGGGCGGAGCCGCGGCGGGTCGCGCGGCCGGCGCGAGGACGAGGAGAAAGTTTCATGGTGGCGAGGGAGCGGGTGCGCAGGGCCGGGCTCAGCCGCGCGGCGTGATCGCGAAGTTGTAGGTGTTGGTCACGCGTTTGGCGCGGTTGCCGTGGAGCACGCGGGACTGCACGCCGATGCTTTTGTTGCCGTAGTTGACGAAGTTGAGTCCGGCTTCGGCGCGGCCCTCCAGGTCGTTGACGACGAGGCGGGCGTAGGCGGCGTTGGTGGCGGCGGCTTCGGTGGCGGGAGGCAGGAGGGACTCGATGCTGACGGTGGCGCCGAGGCTGGCGGGGAAGGTCGCGCCCCAGGGCGTGTTCCAACTGGTGGCGGCGGCGGAGGCGCGGAACTGGTCGGTGTCTAAAACGTAGAGGGCGCGGCGCGGGCTGCCGTCGGGGTTGGTGGCCTGCACACGATTGGGCGCGACCCAGTAGGCGACGAGGCGCGTGACCTCGACGAGGTTGGCGGGTTCGTTGTTGGGCACGCCATCGTAAAAGAGCGTGCTGTGGATGCCGTTGTTGCGGGTGTAAACCAGCACGATGAAGTCGCCGGTCTGGCCGGCGGCGCGGCGATCCTGGGCGGTGACGAAGCCGTCGCTGTTTTCATCGCGGGCCACGTCCGCGCCGCCGCTCGAAGTCTGGGCGTAGAAGGAGCGATAGAGCAGGGCGTAGTTGGCCTCGCGCGCGTTCTCGGTCATCGAGTTGGTGAGGTCGCGGATGTCGCCGTTGATGAGCAGTTTTTGTTCGCCGTGGAAAAGGGACTTCGCGGTGAAGATGAAGAACGGCATCACCAGGGCGCCGATGATGGCGAGGATGCCGACGCTGATCATCAGCTCGACCAGCGTGTAGGCGCGACGGAGGCGGGCGGGGGAGGGAGGGCGCATGGCGGAGAGTCTCAGTAGGTGGGGACGACGGAGCGCACGGTGCGCAGGGTGCGGCGGAGCGGGCGGTCGTTGGCGAGGGGAAGGATCGTCTCGTAGGTGAGCGCGACCTCGATGCCGTTGGGGCCGATGGAACCGCCGCCGAGCGTGGAGAGGGCGATCTGGAAACGAAACGGCATGGGCTGGATCTCCTGGCCGGCGTCGTTGCGATCCAGCATCACCACCTCGGCGGCCCAGTCGCGGTTGTGCAGCACGCCGCCTGCCTCGTCCGACAGGGTCACGCCGTGCGCGCCGCGCAGCATGAGGGGTGCGGAGGTGTTTTGCGCGGCGTTGAGCAACTCGTCGTAGGAGAGGCTGCGCAGTTGCTCGATGTAGCCCTGGGCGAGGGTGAGCGCGGTGTTCTCGTAAACGTTGGCCTCGGCCTGGCGGCGCACCTGGGCGATGACGGCGAGGATGCCTAAGCTGAGGATGGTGAACACGCTCAGGCTGACGACGGTTTCGACGAGGGTGAAGGCGCGGGCTGGACGCGGACGGGAGCGTGGGCTCATGCCCGTCAGACTAGGGCAAACCGGCCGGGCGCGGCAGGGCGCTAAGGCCTGGAAAATGGTCCCGGACGAGCGGGACCAAAGTCCTTTCCGGCCGGGTGCAGGCCGGGCTTGCGGGGCGCGCGGCCGGGCGCGCAAGCTGGGCGTTTCATCCGTTTCGAAGCCTTCCCGTCCCTTTTTCCACCATGAGCCAAGTCCGCGTTCGTTTCGCACCCAGCCCGACCGGGTTTTTCCACATCGGCAGCGCCCGCACGGCGTTGTTCAACTGGCTCTACGCGCGCCACACCGGCGGCACTTTCATCCTGCGCATCGAGGACACGGATAACGCGCGTAATTCGGAGGAGTTTCTCAACGTGATCTACGACTCGTTGCGCTGGCTCGGGCTGAACTGGGACGAGGGTCCGGCGGTGGGCGGTTGCGGCGGTGGCGAGTGCGGTCCGTATCGCCAGAGCGAGCGGGCGCACGTCTATCGCGAATACCTGGAAAAGCTGAAGGCGACCGGCCGCACCTACGAGAAGGACGGCGCGATCTGGTTCAAGCTGCTCGGCGAGCGCGAGGAGGTTTACGACGACTTCCGCAAGAAGACCGTCACGAAGGTGAAGACCGCTCCGATGGTGATCGACGACGCGATCCGCGGCCGGGTGGAGCGGGTGGAGGACGAGGACTTCGTGATCGTGCGCTCGGACGGCAACCCCGTCTTCCATTTCGTGAACGTGGTGGACGACATCGCCATGAAGATCACGCACGTGATCCGCGGCGAGGACCACCTCTCCAACACGAGCAAGCACGTGGCGCTTTTCGAGGCGTTCGGGGTGAAGCCGCCGGTGTTTGCCCACATCCCGCTGATCCTGAAGCAAAACGGCCCGGGCAAGATGTCCAAGCGCGACCAGGGCGCGTTGATCGAGGAGTATCAGAAACGTGGATACCTGCCCGAGGCGGTGGTGAACTTCATCACCCTGCTCGGCTGGAGCCCCGGCGGCGACCGGGAGAAGCTGCCGATCGAGGAGATCGTGACGCTCTTCGACCTGCCGGCGGTGAACCAGAGCAACGCGCGCTTCGATGACAAGAAGATGGCGCACATGAATATGCTCTACCTGCTGGCGCTCCCGCCGGAGCAATTCGTGGCGCGGGCGAGGGAATACTTCGCGCGGAACGGGGTGGACACGGGCGCGGCGAGCGAGGCCTACGTGGCGGAAGTGCTCGCGCTGGCCCAGCCCAAGATCAAAGGCGTGGAGGAGCTGCCGGCCTACACGGCGTATTTCTGGAGCGAGACCTATCCAACGGACGAAAAGGCGAGGGCCAAGGCGACGGGCAAAGGCGAGCCGAAGGCGCGTCTGGCCGAGTTGATCGAGGCGGTGCGCGTCATGGATCTGGGCTCGGACGCGGCGATCGAGGCGGCGATCAAGGCGCTGGCCGAGGCGCGCGGGCTGGGCTTTGGCGACTACCAAGGCGTGGCGCGCATCGCGCTGACCGGTCTGGCGGCGGGCCCGAGCATCACGAGCATCGTGCGTCTACTGGGCCGCGAGCGCGTGATCGCGCGGCTGGAGCGTTTCGCGGCCGGGCTTTGAGGCTCGGCGCTGGCTCGGGCCCGGCGCGGTGCCCGCGCCCGCGGTCAGGGTTTTTTGCGCCCGAAAAAGAAGAAGAAATATCCCGCCAGCACCACGAGCAGGATCAGCCACCAGAAGTAGCGCAGCTCGCGCGC
>JALOTV010000255.1 GCA_025457685.1 Opitutaceae bacterium | reverse complement strand
GACCACGTCCTTGACCGAGGGGATGGCGCGGAGGCAGGCCTCGACCTCTTTTTTGAGGTGGAGGGGGACCTTGGGGTCGGAGGTGGTGAGGTTGAGGGCCACGCGCGCGGTGCCGTCGAGCAGGGCGGCGGATTTGACCAGGCCGAAGGAGACGATGTCGCGGCTGAAGCCGGGGTATTTGACCTGCTTGAGGTGTTCCTTGAGGGCGTCGGGTGTCATGGGCGTATAAAAACGAGGAGTCGCGGGATTGGCGTTGAGCGGTCGAGTGGCGGCGTAAATAGATGAGGCGTCAACGCCCTTACCTTGCTCCCATGTTCATGCGAAATTTTTGCCGATTCAAATCACTCGCGCTAATCCTCGTCGCCGGCCTCGCAGCCGCGGCCTCGATGGCGCCCCAAGTCCGGGCGCAAGGCGCGCCGCGCGAGGTGATCATCACCGCTGATTTGAAGAACACGCCCGTCCTGGTGACGGGGGCGACGCCCGAGCTGAATACGCTGGCGAACCAGGCCTTTGCGGCGCACGGGGCGTTTCGCCGTCAGGCGCAGGGCTACACGTTTAAAGTCAACTTCGCCCAAGTGGGGGCCAACCAGGTGCAGGTGACGGTGGCGCGCGGGCAGGGCACGCCGGTGCTGAACCAGGTGGTGTCGGGCAACTCGTCGCGCAACGCGCTGCTGCGCGCGGCGGATCTGGCGGTGCGCACGATGACGGGCAAGCCGGGCTTTTTCGCGTCGCGGCTGGCCTTCATCGGCGAGCGCACGGGCAAACCCGAGGTGTATGTCGGCGACCTGTTTCTCGGCGAAGTGCGCCAGATAACGAACGACCGCGCGCTGGCGATCACGCCGCGCTGGGCGCCGGACGGGCAGCGCTTGCTCTACACGAGCTTTTTCCGCACCGGATTCACGGAGATCTTTCAACTCGATCTCGGTTCGCTGCAGCGCTCGACCTTCGTGAGCTTCAAGGGCACGAACAGCGGCGCGCGGTTCAGCCCGAACGGGCAGAACGTGGCGATGGTGCTGACCGGCGAGGGCAATCCCGAGATCTACGTCAGCAACGGCCAGGGCCGGCAGGTGACGCGCAAGACCCGCACGACGGCGGTGGAGGCCTCGCCCTGCTTCTCGCCGGACGGTTCGCAAATCATCTTCACCTCGGATGCGGCGGGCGGTCCGCAGCTCTACATCATGCCGGCGGCGGGCGGGCAGGCGCGGCGTCTGCCGACGCGCATCAGCGGCTACTGCGCGGAGCCGGATTGGAGCAAGGCGGACCCGACCAAGATCGCGTTCACGGTGCGCAGTGGGCGCGGTTTCCAGATCGCGGTGCATGACATGTCCTCGGGCGTGGCCAAGGTGGTGTCGAAGCAGCCTGCGGATGCGATCGAGCCGAGCTGGCTGGCGGACGGCCGCCACCTGGTGTTCACCTCGCGTTCGGCGGGGGCGAGCAGCCTGTGGATTTTGGACACGGAGAACGGCAAGGCCACGCAGCTGAGCTCCTCCGGCGCGGGCAAGGTGTCGCAGGCCAGCGTGCTGGATCCGCGCTGAGCGGAGGGCGGAGTTTTAACCGCGAATGGACGCGGATGGACGCGAATAATACCCGGGAGCTGAAGAGATTTGGACTAAACCACGGATGGGCACGGATGGACACGGATAAGCCGACGCCAGCCGTGTTTATCTTTGTCCATCCGGGGTTAAACTCGGTTTGAAAAAGTCCAGAATCAGCGAGCGGTTGGTATAGGGACGATCGCGCCTCAGGTTCGGATTTTTGGACGCGAAGACCGGCGAAGGGCCGAACCGGAAGGTCGTGAAGGCAAGCGCGTGGAGGGGCGTCGACGAGTCGCGGGTTCTTCCCGCTATCCGACGGGTCGCTGGTGCTCCCCGCTACGTGGTTGGGGAATAAGGGGGACGGTGGGCCGAGGATGTGGCGATCCCGCCCGGCACGAAGCCGGGCTGGCTAGAACAGGCGCAGCAGGGAACGCTGGCCGGTGTCGATGAACACCTCGCGGTTCGCGGCGGGTCGTGACAGCCGGCGCAGGAGGCGGCCCTGGGGATCGAAGACGCCGATGGCGGAGCCGTCGGCGAGGGAGGCGAAAGTCTCGCCGGTGGTGGAATCGTAGGCGAGGGAGTAGCCCTGGACGGGCAACTCCAGCTTGGTCTCGCGGACCAGGGCGCCGTCGAGGGAATAGCGCAGCAGGCGGTCTCCGGTGATGTCGGGCAGCACGAGCAGTTCGTCGGCGAGCGCGTCGTGGGCGACGCCGCAGACCGGGCGCTGCAGCCCGGTGAGCACGAGGTGGCCGACCAGTTCGCCCCGGTGGTCGGTCTCGATCAGGGCTGGGCCGGTGGGGTCGGTGAAAAACAGGTGCCGGTCGCGGGAGCGAATGGCGAGGTCGTGGCCGCCGAGGGGCAGGTTGGGGGCGATGAAGCTGCGCTTGATCGCGGCGGCGGGGCGATCGACCACGCGGACGTGGTTGCCCGGGAAGAGCCGCAGGAAGAGGTGGTCGGTGAACGGATCGTAGGCGATGCCGAGCAGGTATTCGCCGGGCTGGTTGTAGGCGGGGATTTTGGCGAGCTCGGCGCCGCTGCGCGGATCGACGTCGCGGATGCTATTTTCGCCGGCGGCGGGCGAGTAGAGGTAGAGGTGGGCGGGGCCGGGCGTGCTGCACCCGGACAGGCCGGCCAAGGCGGCGAGGGCGAACGCGGCGCGGACGGCGGGCGCGGCGGGCTTTCGGGCCTTTGGCTTTGCGCCGGCGGGCGGGAGAGTTAACTCGGAGCCATGCGCATCGCTCTCGTAAGTGGAACCAGCATCATTCATTCGCCCTTGTTTTCGACGTGGGCGGAGCGAACCGTCGAGACCAAACATGGTCCGGTGGTCTTGCGGCAGCAGGGCGAGCGGGTGGTGCTCAACCGTCACGGGGCGGGGCCGGCGCCGCTGCCGCCGCACCGGATCAACTTCCGCGCCAACCTGGCCGCGCTGGCCGAGCTGGGTTTCCAGGAGATCGTCTCGTTCAATTCGGTGGGATCGCTGCGGCCGCAGCTGGCGCCGGGCACCTTCATCTCGTGCGCGGACTACGTCGGCCTGCAGCAGGGGCCGGCGACGTATTTTGACGACGAGCTGAAGGGCGGGGCGCCGGGCATCGCCAACTCGCTTTTGCCGCGCCTGATCGCCGGGCTGGCACCCGAGTTTACGGTGGCGACCGGCCAGACCTATGTGCAGATGCGCGGGCCGCGCTTCGAGACCAAGGCGGAGATCCGCATCATCCGGCATTGGGGCGACGTGGTGGGCATGACGCTGGCGCACGAGGCCGACCTGTGCACCGAGCTCGGCCTGCGCTACACCTCGCTCGGCATCGTGGACAACTACGCCAACGGGCTGGAAGGCACGGCGATCGACTTCGCGTCGTTCAAGCAGCACGTCCAGGGCAACCAGGCCCGGGTCAACCGGTTCATCGCCCGCACGCTGGAGATTCTGGCATGAAAATCGGGGTGCTCGGCCTGGGGATCATCGGCCGCATCTGGGCGCGGCACTACGCGGACGCCGGCGTGCTGGCGGGAACCTGGAACCGCACGCCCCGGCCGGAGACGCCCGCCTGGCGCGACACGCCCGAGGCGGTGGCGGCGGAGGCGGACGTGGTGCAGATCGTGGTCGCGGATCCGGCGGCGGTGCGCGCCCTGATGGGGCGCATCGCGCCGGTGCTCGGGCCGGGCAAGACGGTGGTGCAGTCGAGCACGATAGATCCCGCGTCGGCGGACGAGTTTCGCGCGGCGGCGCGGGCCGCCGGGGCGGACTACCTCGAGGCGCCCTTCACCGGCAGCAAGCCGGCGGCGGAGCAGCGCCAGACGGTGTTTTACCTCGGCGGCGAGGCCGGCCTGATCGCCCGCCTGGAGCCGCTGCTCGCCTGCGTATCCGCCACGCGACTACACATCGGCGACCACCGCCAGGCGGCGGCGCTTAAGCTGGCGATGAACCTCAACCTCGCGGTGCAGATGCAGGGGCTGGTGGAGGCCCGCGCGCTGGCGACGGCGGCGGGCATAGGCGACGAGGTGTTTTACGGCGCGCTGGCGCGAAACGTGGGCTACTCCGGTCTGGTGAAGCTGAAGGAGCCGAAGCTGCGGGCGGGGGATTTTTCGCCGCAATTTTCGGTCAAGCACCTGCACAAGGACCTGCGGCTGGCCTCGCTGGCGGCGGGCTGCGCGGAGTTGCCGGCGCTGGACGCGGTGCGCGAGCAGCTGAAGACGGCGGAGGCGCGCGGGCACGGCGAAGAGGATTTTTGCGCGCTGGCCCGGGTGCTCGGCGCCTGAGCCGAACTCATGCAGTTGTTCGGGTCGTATCGAGGTGAACTGGCGGCACCTTTCGGTGGGGCCCTCGTTTCGAAATACCCATCGGGTATTCCTCGCTCGGTCCGCACCGACATCTGCTCGCCATTTCACCCCGCTGCTCCGCCGCCCAACTGCATGAGTCCGGCTGAGCGCTGGCGGCGTAGGAGGGCGGGGCGCAACGAATTGACTCGCGCGGCACGTTGACGCGGTCGCCGGGGCGCGCATCGTTTGCGGTTCATCCCCATGAGCGATTTTTTTTCCGCCCCGCAGGTCTCGGCCGCCCGTGAAACGTTGCAGAAACTCCGGACCTCGATGCGCGGCAGCATCAAGGGCAAGGACGGGGTGGTGGATCAGGTGCTGACCGCGCTGGTGGC